>DATMZL010001091.1:0-2767 GCA_035607075.1 Polyangia bacterium | reverse complement strand
TAAGCTTTCGGTGATGGCGGACCTGCCGCGGCGGCGCAGCACGCAAGGACCCGACTGGCTGAGGCGGATTTCCGACCGGTTCACGACGACGATCAAGACGCTGGTTCTGATCAACCTGTGCGTCTATCTGTTTTACGTCTTCGCGCGCGACTACCGCGGGTTCTTCCAGAGCCACCTGGCGCTCGGCCCCGGCTTCTTCACGGGCGAGCTCTGGCAGCCGTTCACGTCGCTGTTCGTGCATCTGGATTTTCTCGGCTTCGTGCTGAACAACATCGGCCTCTGGTACGCGGGCGTCGCGATCGAGCGGACGTCCGGCGCGAGGCGGTGCTCGATGCTGTTTTTCGGGGCGGGCTTGGCCGCGAACCTCACCATCGCTGGCGTCTGGAAGCTCCGCGGATTCGGGCCGATACCGTTCGTCGACGGGTGCGCCTTCTCCATGACCGCGCTGTTCGTGGCGTTCGCGCGCCTTTATGGGCGCCAGGCCGTCCAGTTCTGGCCGACGACGCTGATGGTCCAGGCCCGCTACCTCGCGATGATCCTGATCGGGATTGCGGCGGCGGTGATGCTGGCGCAAGGCAATCTGCCCTGGCTGGCAGGCCTGGCGGTCGCGGTTGGGGTCGGTTACTTCGGCGCCGGGCCGGGCGGGTGGTCGGCGCTGCGTACCTGGTTCGCGAACGCGCGTGATATCTCCAAGGCCCGGCGGTTGAGGCGGCGGTTCGGCGTCATCGAGGGCGGCGAGCGCCGTCCCAAGAAATACGTCAATTAACAGGCCCAAAACGTCCTGCTGACGCGCCTTTGCAATTGGGCGCGCGCGAGTTAACGTTGGGCTTCAACTCAATAGCTGGGGGAGCTGGGCGGATATTCGATCCGCAGGCTGAGAGGCGCCGCCGAACGGCAGGCGCGACCCCTTGAACCTGATCCGGGTAATGCCGGCGAAGGAAAGCGAGGCCCATGGACAACGCAGGCAAGACGAGTGGTGGTAGCGGCAACGGCAACCAGACGAAGCCAGGGAACGGAAAGCGCTCGCTGAACACGGTCGTCGATCCCGTCGAGGGCCTGGAGGCGCTCCCGGAGTTGCCCGGGTCGGAGCGCGCGTACCTGACTGACGGCGACCTTCGCGTTCCTGTCCGGCGAATCAGCGTCGGCGCGGGCGAACCGCCCGTCGAGGTCTACGATCCGGCCGGCCCGCGCACGAACGACCTGCGCGTCGGCTTGCCGAAATTGCGGCAGCCGTGGATCGACCGTCGTGTCGCGCGCGGCGACACGAACTTCAGTCAGATGCACTACGCCCGCCGCGCCGAGATCACCGAGGAGATGCGGTTCTGCGCGCTGCGCGAAGGTGTGACGCCCGAATTCGTCCGTGACGAGGTGGCGCGCGGCCGCGCGATCATCCCTGCGAACCGCAAGCACCCCGAATCCGAGCCGATGATCATCGGCCGCAACTTCCTGGTGAAGATCAACGCCAACATCGGCAACTCGGCGGTGTCGTCGTCGATTGGCGAGGAGGTCGATAAGCTGCGCTGGTCGACGCGCTGGGGCGCGGACACGGTGATGGATCTGTCGACGGGAAACGACATCCACGAGACGCGCGAATGGATCATCCGCAACTCGCCCGTGCCGATCGGAACGGTGCCGATCTACCAGGCGCTGGAGAAGGTGAAGGGCAAGGCGGAAGACCTGAATATCGACATCTTCCTGGAGACGTTGGTCGAGCAGGCAGAGCAGGGCGTCGACTACTTCACGATCCACGCCGGCGTGCTGCTGCGCTACGTCCCGCTGACCGCGCGGCGCGTGACGGGCATCGTGTCGCGCGGCGGGTCGATCATGGCGAAGTGGTGCCTGGCCCACCACAAAGAGAATTTCCTCTACACGGAGTTCGAGAGGATCTGCGAGGTGATGAAGAAGTACGACGTCTCGTTCAGCCTCGGCGACGGGTTGCGGCCCGGGTCGATCGCGGACGCCAACGACGCGGCTCAGTTTGCAGAGCTGGACACGCTGGGCGAGCTGACCACGGTCGCCTGGAAGCACGACGTGCAGGTGATGATCGAAGGGCCGGGCCACGTGCCCATGCACAAGATCAAGGAGAACGTCGACAAGCAGCTCGCCGTCTGCCACGAGGCGCCGTTCTACACGCTGGGGCCGTTGGTCACGGACATCGCGCCCGGCTACGATCACATCACCTCTGCGATCGGCGCAGCGATGATTGGCTGGTATGGCACTGCGATGCTCTGTTACGTGACGCCCAAGGAGCACCTCGGCCTGCCCAACCGCAAGGACGTCAAGGACGGCGTCATCGCCTACAAGATCGCGGCGCACGCCGCCGATCTGGCCAAGGGACACCCGGGCGCGCAGTCGCGCGACGACGCGCTGTCGCGCGCGCGCTTCGAGTTCCGCTGGGAGGATCAGTTCAACCTGTCGCTGGATCAGTTCAACCTGTCGCTGGATCCCGAGACGGCGCGCGAGTTTCACGACGAGACGCTGCCCGCGCCGGCGGCGAAGGGCGCGCACTTCTGTTCGATGTGCGGTCCGCACTTCTGCTCGATGAAGATCACGCAGGACGTGCGCGACTACGCGGCCGCGCAGGGGATCTCGCCCGATGAGGCGGTCGCGGCGGGGATGCGCGAGAAGGCGGCCGCCTTCCGCGAAAAGGGACAGGCGCTGTACGTCGACGATGCGCCGGCGGGCGGGGAGTGACGGCCGTGCTGATGCGGCGGTTCACCTTGCTCGCGGCGCTGACGTTCGCGGCCGGCGCGGGCGCGATCGCGGG
>DATMZL010000449.1:0-4405 GCA_035607075.1 Polyangia bacterium | reverse complement strand
CCCGCGATCTGCAGGTCCCAGTAGACGCCGTTGGGATCGCCGCCGCGAATCCGGACCGGCTGCAGACCGGTCGGCGCGCCGCCGTCCGCGGCGCTGGCGCCGCCGCCTGCGCCGCCCGCCGTTCCGCCGCTGCCCGCAATGGCGCCGCTACCGGCACCTCCCCCGCTCCCGCCCGAGCCGCCGCCGCCCGCGGCGTCGCGCGACGTCCCGCGTCCGTCGGAACAACCGACGACCGCCAGGCAAACCAGAAGAGATAGGAATGAGAAGCTAATTCGTGACCCCATCACCAAATTGTCGGCCGGCCGCGGACCGGCCGGCGTCAATATTATCGAGATCCGATTGTGTGGCTGGTCCATACATTGCCGGGGTTTTCTGGGCGATTTGACAGATCCGCTGCGATCACGGACTCTTTAGGCGCGTGATTTCGCGGCGATTCACCCTCGGCCAGAAGGCAGCGGCGTTCGCGCCGGTCCTGTTCCTCCTGGTCTACCTGCCCGCGCAGGTCATGATGCGCTGCCGGATCGACGGGATGCTGCGCCCGACTTGCTGCTGCCCGCACGGCGCCGAGCCCGAGAACGGCGGCCCCGAGATCAAGGCGCAGGACTGCTGCGCACGCGAGGTCACCGACAGCAGCAAGCCGGTGACCGCGGCGGCGGCGCGCCCCGCCGATCGCGAGGTCTCGCACTTGACGGCGGTCGCGCTGGCGACGCCCGTCGTGTCCACGCTCGCGTCCACGTTCGTCTCGCGCGACTTCACCGCGCAGCGGTACGGTCCGGCGCGCGAAGGCCCGCCCCTCGTTCTCGTCAAGCACGCGTTCCTGATCTGAGGACGGATCACGACCAACGCTGACCGGTGCGCTCGCGCGCGCGGTCGGCTCTCGGCATTCGTGTATCCGCAAACCTCAACGACTGTGATCTGGGAGCGCTTTCATGAGATCCGTCCGATCGATTCGACCTGTCGCCATCGCTGCAGTGACATTTCTGTCCGCGTGGGACGCCCGCGCCGCCACCGGCGATGACGCCGAGCTGGCGCGCAGCGCGCGCCTCGAGACCATCCTGCGCGTCGCGCTGGAACGAAACCCGGACGTCGCCGAGAACCAGGCGCGCGCACGTGCCGCCGAGGCGCGCAGCGACGCCGCCTCGCGCCTGCCCGACCTGGAAGCCAAGTACGAACAGTGGGGCGTCCCGCTCAAGCGACCCTACGCGCTCGACGAAGCGCAGATGCTGATGGTCGGCGTGCGCCAGACGTTCCCCGCGTGGGGATCGCTGGACGCGCGCGGCCGGGCCGCCGCCGAGGACGCCGGCAACGCCAAGGACGCGTCCCGCACGCGCCGCCAGGAGATCGCCGCGCAGGTCCGGCGGACGTACGCGACGTACTACAAGGCCGACCAGGAGCTGCGCCTTCACCTGGAGCACGTCGGGCTGACGTCGCGCATCCTCGAGCTGGCGCGGGTCAATCAGCGCACCGGCCACGGGAACCTGCAGGACGTGCTGCGGTTGCAGCTCGAGCTGACGCGCGTTCACACCGACGTCGCGCGGCTGGAACGCGAGCAGCGATCCAGCCGGGCGCTGCTGAACGCGCTGATGGACCGGCCCGCCGATGCGCCGCTGGGCCCGCCCGAGGATCTTTCGCTCAACTCGGGACCCTCAAAGGGTCCCGAACCCCCCGCGACGGTACGCGGCGAGCAAAGCTCGCCGGCTCCCCACGCGGTGACGCCGCGGACGGATATCGCCGCGCTGGAAGGGAGCATCGACGCCAACCGGCCCGAGGTCGCGGCCGCGGCGCGAACCATCCGCCGCGACGAGGCGCTGGTGGACAGCGCGCGCCGCTCGGCGCGCTTCCCGCAAGTGATGGTCGGCCTCGACTACTGGTACATGCCGACGTTTCCGGCCGACATGCGCCACGCCTACAGCGCCATGGTCGCGATCACCTTACCGTGGCTCTCCGGGCGGCGCAGCGCCGACCAGCGCGAGGCCGAGGCGTCGCTGCAAGCGGATCGCGCGGCGCTGGTGTCGACGAAGAACACTGTCCGCTACGAGCTGCGCGACGCGGCGGCGCGCGTCGATTCGGCGCGACAATCGTTCAGCATCATCGACCAGGATCTGCTCGCGCAGGCGAAGCGAAGCCTGGAGGTGACGCAGGCGGCGTACGCGGCCGGACAGGGTGATGCCGTCGGCGTGCTCGACGCGCTCCGGTCGTACCTCCAGGTCAGGATCGAACGCGTGCGCGCGCTGGCTGAGCTGGCCGCGAGCGAGACGGATCTGGAACGCGCCGCCGGAACGCTGGCTGTCGAAGGTGAGACGCGATGACGCCCGCCAACGACATCAATGACAAGGTCCCGGCAGAGGCGCCGCCGGAGCCCGAGGGGCCGCCGCGCGGTGTGGCGACGATGTCGATCGTCCGCTGGGTTCTGGTGGGCATCGCCGGGATCGTCGCGGTCGCCTCCATCCTCAGCTACGCGGGCGTCCGCTCCGGCGGCGGGAAGGCAACGTCGTCGACGGAACAGCACCTCTACACCTGCCCGATGCATCCGGCGATCATCCAGGACCATCCCGGCGAGTGCCCGATCTGCGGCATGACGCTGGTCCTGAAGACAACGGCCACGCCGAGAACGGGAAGCGCGCCGGACGCGGGCCAGGTGGCCGGCCTGTCGCCCATCGACCTGACGCCGGAGCGCATCCAGCTGATCGGCATGAAGACGGCGCCGGTGAAGCGGGAAGCGCTGGGCGGCGAGCTGCGCACCGTCGGCGTCGTCGCCGCGAACGAGCGCGGGCTGGCGCAGATCACCACGCGGTTTGCCGGCTGGGTCCAGAAGCTGCTGGTGTCCGAGACCGGCGAGCGCGTCCGCCGCGGCCAGGCGCTGGCGACCATCTACAGCCCCGACGTGCTGCGCGCCGAGCAGGAGCTGCTTGTCGCCGCGGGATGGAACGCGAGCCCCGACGGAAAACCGACGCACGCGGATCTGCACGGCGGCGACGGGCTCACCGCCGGCCTCCTCGCAAACGCGCGCCGCCGCCTCGAGTTGCTCGGCATCTCGGCGCAGGAGATCGACGACGTCCTGCGGACCGGCAAAGCGGTCGAGGCGATCGCGATCCGATCGCCGGCCGAGGGGTACGTCGTCGGCAAGAACGCCGTCGCGGGCGTCGCCGTCCAGCCCGGCACGGTGCTGTTCGAGGTCGCCGACCTGTCCCAGGTCTGGGTGACGGCCGACGTCTACGAGCAGGACATCTCGCGCATCCACGTCGGCCAGCCCGCGCGGCTGGAGCTGTCGTCGTTCCCGGGCGAGAGCCACGCCGGCAAGGTGAAGTTCATCTATCCGGTGCTGGACGCGAACAACCGAACGTTGCGCGTCCGCCTCGAGTTCAAGAACCGCTCCGATCGGAACGGCCCGCGGCTCCGTCCCGGGATGTACGGCACCGTGTACCTGAATCTGCCCGCGACGACGGGGTTGACCGTTCCGGCGGAGGCCGTCGTCGACACGGGCGAGATGCACTACGTATTCGTCGCGGCGAACGGCGGCCACTTCGAACCACGCCTCGTGAAGCTCGGCGCGCGCGCCACGGACCGTGTCGAGATCCTGAGCGGCGTCTCGGAGGGCGAGACGGTCGTGACGACCGGCAACTTCCTTGTCGACTCCGAAAGCCGCCTGCGCGCGGCGATCGAAGGTCAAACCTCGGGCGGCGCGCCGGCCGGCGGCGCCGCGCCCGTCGCTTCGACCTGTAACGCCGACTTCGACGCCGGGAAGTTTCCCGACAAGTACCGGGCCTGCCGAGCCTGCGAGGTGCAGCACCGCGGGATGGGAACCATGGAAGAGGATTGCAAGAAGGCAATCCCGAAGCCGTGGAAGTGAGGCGCGCGACCATGGTCGAGAAAATCATCGAGTTCTGCGCGCGCAACCGCCTGCTGGTCCTGATCGGCGTGGGCTTCGCGCTGCTGGCGTCGCTGGTGGCGATCAAGAAGGTGAAGTTGGACGCGATCCCGGACCTGTCCGACCCGCAGATGATCGTCTTCACCGAATGGATGGGCCGCAGCCCGACGCTGATCGAGGACCAGGTCACCTATCCGATCGTGTCGAAGCTGATCGGCACACCGCACGTCGCCGACGTGCGCGGCTTCTCGATGTTCGGGATGTTGTTCGTCTACGTTGTCTTCGACGAGGGGATTGATTTCTACTGGGCGCGGAGTTGTGTGCTCGAGTACATGAACGGGCTGCGCGGCGCCCTGCCCGACGGCGCAACGCCGACGCTGGGCCCGGACGCGACCGGGATCGGCTGGACGTTCCAGTACACGCTGACCGACAAGTCGGGGACGCACAGCCTCGACGAGCTGCGGACGTTCCAGGACTTCACGCTGCGCTACGCGCTGGGCAGCGTCCCCGGCGTCGCCGAGGTCGCGAGCATCGGCG
>DATMZL010000546.1:0-2292 GCA_035607075.1 Polyangia bacterium | reverse complement strand
CCCGCGATGAAGCAGGTGCTCGATCGCGTCGAGCAGGTGGCGGGCACCGAGGCGAGCGTGCTCATTCGCGGCGAGACCGGCACCGGCAAGGAGGTCATCGCGCGCCTGATCCACGGCGCCAGCCGGCGTCGCACCGGTCCGTTCGTCGCGGTCAACATGGCCGCCATCCCGGAGCCGCTGGCCGAGGCCGAGCTGTTCGGGCACGTGCGTGGCGCCTTTCCGGGCGCGGACATGGCCCGCACCGGGCGCATGGTCGCGGCGCATGGCGGTACGCTGTTCCTCGACGAGATTGGCGAGATGCCGAAGAGCCTGCAGGCGAAGCTGCTGCGCGCGCTGCAGGACGGCGAGGTGACGCCGGTCGGCGGCGGCTCGCCCATCCCCGTCGACGTACGCGTGGTGGCGGCCACGCACCGCGATCTCGACGGGATGATCGCCGACGGCGAGTTCCGCGAGGATCTGTTCTACCGGCTGGACGTCGTGCCGATCGAGATCCCGCCGTTGCGGGCGCGCCGCGAGGACATTCCGGCGCTGGCCGAGCACTTCCGGCGCGAGATAAACGCGCGCGAAGGGCGCACGGTTCCGGGGTTCGCGCTGGACGTGATGCAGCGGCTGGCGAGCTACGACTGGCCCGGAAACGTGCGCGAGCTGGAGAACTTCGTCGAGCGGGCGGTGGTGATCGCCCGGACGCGCACGATCGTCAGCAACGATCTCCCGACACACATCGGGCACGCAGGTGCGCCGGTCGTCGACCTTTCCATGCGCGGCGTCGACCTGCGCGGGCTGCTGGCCGAGATCGAGGAGCGCCTCGGCGCGCAGGCACGGCGCCGGAGGAACGTCGCCTGAACATCCTAACAAGTAGGCGCAGACCCTCGCTTCCGCTCGGGAGCGCCTAACCGCGCACATTCTCCGTCGGTGAACGAAGCTGGCGACCGTCAGCCGGATGACGGCGTCACGGAGGCACCACCGCCAATCCAATGACGGTCGCCGATGTACGTGCGTAAGGAAAACCCCAATTTCGTTGGGGCATAAAACGACAAGTTCGTGGCATGCGGCGTGCTCTCAGGGCGACCACCCATGGCGAGCACGAAGGCGACGACCACCAAGCGCAGCAAAGCCACCACCACCACCACCACCCGTTCCGCCGCCGCGAAGCCGGCGAAGAGAGCTCCGAAGCGCGATGCGAAGAAGGACCTGATCGCGCGCCGCAACGAGTACGCCGCTAAGTTCTTTCCCTACATCGAGAAGGTCGCGCGTCGTCTCGCGCGCCGCCTTCCGGCGCACGTCGAGATCGACGACCTGATCTCGTCGGGTGTCATCGGTCTGATGGAGGCCGCCGAGCGCTTCGATCCGGACCGCGTCGATCGCTTCGAGGCGTTCGCCGAGTTCCGCATCCGCGGCGCGATGTTGGACGACCTGCGCTCGCGCGACACGCTTTCGCGCGACATGCGCCGGCTGTCGAACGAGCTGCGCGACGCCACCCGGCGGCTCGAGGCGCAGCTGGGCCGCACGCCCGACCACGAGGAGATCGCGAAGCGCCTGGGCGTCGGCGTCGACGAGCTTTACGCGCGCCAGCAGAAGCTGTCGGGCTCGTCGGTGGTCGGCATCGACGACGCGGGCCCCGACCTGCTGGAACGCACGGGCGATCAGTCGGCCGAGGATCCGTTCGAGATCGCGTCACGCCGCGAGATGATGCAGCGGCTTGTGTCAGGCATCGGCCAGCTGCCCGAGAAGATGCAGCAGGTGCTGTCGCTGTACTACTGCGACAACCTGAACCTGAAGGAGATCGGCGCAGTGCTGGGCGTGACCGAGTCGCGGGTTTGCCAGATCCACGGCGAGGCGACGCGCCGCCTGCGCGACGACCTGGGCGAGCTGGCGGCCGAAGCGGCGGCGTAAGCCGCTGCAAGGTCGCGCTGCGACAAACCCCGCAAGCGTTCGAAAGCGGGGCGGTTCCACCCCTGTGTCACTTACATGGCGTGGCGGGTGAGGATGTGTCGCTAAAGTAAATTTCCACATCCGCCGAGGTTGTGGGTATGAGCGACACCAACCGCCACCTTCCCCGCCGTTCAGCCGTTTCGGCTCCTCGCGCCACGATGATGGTTGCGCCGATGAGCGCGCCTTCGCGGGTCGAGGCGCTGCGCAAGCTGGTGGCGGCGGGCCAGTACCACGTCAGCCCCCGCTGGCTGGCGACCAAGATCTTCCGCACCGCCGGCGTGAAGGTCCCCGAGTAGCTCGCTGGCCGGTCCGGGCCGTTGGCCGTGGAGCGCCACCCCACGGCATAATGCGCGCCGATGC
>DATMZL010000850.1:0-7426 GCA_035607075.1 Polyangia bacterium | reverse complement strand
TACAAGCTGGGCGACGTCGAGGTGCAGGCGCTGCGTGGCGTGACGCTGTCGGTGCGCAAAGGCGAGTTCGCCGCGGTGATGGGCTCGTCCGGCTCGGGCAAGTCGACGCTGATGAACATCCTCGGCTGCCTCGACAAGCCGACCACGGGCGAGTTCCGCCTGGACGGGCAGGCGATCGCACAGCTGGACTCCGACGGGCTGGCGCTCATCCGCAACCGGACGCTCGGCTTCGTGTTCCAGAGCTTCAACCTGCTGTCGCGCACGACGGCGCTCGAGAACGTCGAGCTGCCCCTGCTTTACGCGGACGTCCCGGCCGCCGAACGCCACACGCGCGCGCGCGAGTCGCTGGAGCGCGTCGGCCTCGGCGAGCGCATCCACCACCACCCGAACCAGATGTCGGGCGGGCAGCAGCAGCGCGTCGCGATCGCGCGCGCGCTGGTGACGCGGCCGAAGGTGATCCTCGCCGACGAGCCGACCGGCAACCTGGACTCCGAGACCAGCATCGAGGTGATGACGTTGTTCCAGGACCTGTGGTCGGCCGGCATCACGATCCTGCTTGTCACGCACGAGCCGGACATCGCCGGCTTCGCGGGCCGCGTGATCAGCATGAAAGACGGGCGCGTGCAGGTCGATCGCCGGCAGCAGCCGGAAGACGCGCGCCAGGCGCTGGCGCGCGCCGTCGCGGAGCGCGAGCGCGAGCAAGCCGCGGAAGCGCACGCGCCGGGGGCGCCATGACGGGCCTGCAGACGGTCCGCATCGCGGGCAAGGCGCTGATGCGCAACAAGCTGCGGTCGTTCCTGACCGCGCTCGGGATCATCATCGGCGTCGGCGCGGTCATCGCCATGGTCGCGATCGGCGACGGCGCCAAGGCGATGGTCGAGCAGTCGTACGCGGCGATGGGATCGAACCTGCTGGTCGTGATGTCGGGGACGACGACCGCGGGCGGCGCGCACGGCGGCTTCGGCACGATGCCGACGCTGACGTGGGACGATCTCGCCGCCATCCAGCGCGAGGTGCCGACCATCCAGTACGCGGCGCCTCAGCTGCGCACCACCGCGCAGATCATCACCGAGGAACAGAACTGGACCACCAGCGTCACCGGCACGACCGCCGACTACTTCATGGTGCGCAACTGGCCGATGGCGTCGGGCACGACCTTCGGACCGTCCGACATCGACGGTGCCACCAAGGTGGTCGTCATGGGCCAGACGGTGGTCGACAAGCTTTTCGGACCCAACGCGGACGCGGTGGGGCAGATGGTGCGCATCCGCAACATCCCGTTCCAGGTCGTGGGCGTGCTGGCGCGCAAGGGGCAGTCGCCGATGGGCCAGGACTACGACGACAACGTGTTCATCCCGTCGACGACGTACATGACGAAGATCCAGGGCGGCCTGAAGAAGTACCTGCAGGGGACGATCATGGCCAGCGCGCGCTCGGCGGACGCGACGGCGAAGGCGCAGCGGCAGATCACCTCGCTGCTGCGCGAGCGGCACAACCTGCCCAAGGGCGCCGACGACGACTTCTCGATCCGGAACCTGGCCGAGATGGCGAGCGCGCAGCAGGAGGGGACGAAGACGCTGACAACGCTGCTGGCCAGCATCGCGGCCGTGTCGCTGCTGGTGGGCGGCGTCGGCATCATGAACATCATGCTCGTCAGCGTGACCGAGCGGACGCGCGAGATCGGCCTGCGCATGGCGGTGGGGGCGCGCCGCTTCGACATCCTGACGCAGTTCCTCGTCGAAGCGCTGACGCTTTCGATCGCGGGCGGCATCGTCGGCGTCGCGCTGGGGCTGGCGATAGGGCAACAGCTATCGTCGCGTTTCGGATGGCCGCTGCTGATACGGCCGCAGATCATCGGCATCGCGGTCGGGTTCTCGGCGGTGGTCGGCATCGGCTTCGGGCTGTACCCGGCGCGCAAGGCGTCGCGCCTGGACCCGATCGAGGCGCTGCGGTTCGAATGAGGCGCGCGCTCGTCTTCGCGCTGGCCGCGATCGCGATCGCGTTCGTCCCCGCGGCCGCGCGCGCGGACAGCGACGCCAACGGCGACCTGCCCGCGGAGCTGTCGCTGGAGACGGCGTTGCGGATCGGGCGCCGGCTGCAACCGCAGCTGCGGCAGGCGCGCGCCCAGACGCAGGCGGCCGAAGCACGCGTCGACGAGGCGCGCGCGGCCTTGCTGCCGCAGGTATCGCTGAACCTCGGCTACCGGCGGGCGACCAACAACTTCGCACCCACGGGCGGCGGCGCTCAGGGCGGGATAAACGCAACGCCAGCGCCGTCGTTCGACACCTTCAACTTCTTCGCCAACAGCCTCAGCGCCACCCAGCTGATCTGGGACTTCGGCCAGTCCTGGCAGCGCAGGAAGGCTGCCGCCGCGTCGGCCGACGCGCAAGAGGACACGGAGCGGGCGACACAGCTCGCCTCCGATCTCGCGATCCGATCCACGTTCTACACGGCGCGCGCCACGCGCGACGCTGTCAGCGTCGCGAAGGAGACGCTTGCCAACCAGACCAAGCACGTCGAGCAGATCCAGGCGTTCACGGAGGTCGGCACGCGGCCCGAGATCGATCTGCTGCAGGCGCGCACCGATCAGGCGAACGCGGAGGTGGCGCTGATCAATGCCCAGAACGACTACGCGACCGCGCGCGCACTGCTGAACCAGGCGATGGGCGTCGAGGCCCCGGCCCGGTACGAGGTGGCCGGCGCGGCGTCGCCGCCGCTGCCCGGCGAAGAGGCGCCGCTTGAAACGATGGTGGACGAAGGTCTGCGCGCGCGGCCCGAAATCGCCGCCAAGATCGCTCAGCTGCGCGCGCAGGATCTGACGAACAAGGCGACCGCCGCCCGCTATGGCCCCACCGTCGCCGCGTCGACCGCCCTCACCTACAACGGGCGCGGCCTCGACGGCCTGGTCTGGAACTGGAGCGGCGCGTTCTCGCTGGCCTGGCCGATCTTCGAGGGTGGGCTGGTGCGCGCGTCGGTGCGCGAGGGCGAGGCGCAGTCGTCGGCGCTGCGCGCCGAGGTGGACATCGCGCGCCAGCAGGTGCGTGTCGACGTCGACCAGGCGCGCCTGACGATCATCGCCGGCAAGGCGGCGATCTCGGCGGCGGAGCGCTCGCTCGCGAACGCGAAGGCGCGCCTCGACCTGGCCGAGCTTCGCTACCGCACCGGCGTCGGCAACGGCATCGAGCTGTCGGACGCCCAGCTGGCCGCGACCAGCGCCGCGTTTCAGCTGCTGCAAGCGACGCTGAAGCTCGACACCGCGCGCGCGCAACTACAGAAGGCGCTCGGCCGCCAGTAAGCGCCTAAGCACATTCTCAGAAATAGCTGCACACCCGCGCTTCGCGCGGGAGCAGCTAGCGCGCGCGACCGCCGCGGCGGCCCGCCTCGACGGAAGCTGAAGGCGGCGACGGGAGCGGCGTGATGATCATACCGTGCGCGGGCGGCGACGACGGCGGCGGCGTCTCGGGCGGCGCGGGCGGTGGCGTGTAGACGGGCGCGGTCGACGCGAGCGCGATCTGCTGCGACGCGCGCGTCCTGTCGGCGTGGTGCGTGCGCAGGGCGCCGCTGCTCGCGCGATGGCGCCTGCGAACCTCGCCGCTCGACGAGTTGTCGGCGACGCAGCTGTTGGGCTGCGCGGTCATGTCCGCGCGCTCGCGCAGACGCGCGTTCTCCTCGCGAGCCGCCGCGAGCTCGTTGCGCAGCCGCGTCACCTCGGACTCACGCGACTCGCGCTGCTGCGGCTCGCGCCACTGCTTGCGCGGCGTCCGGCTGTCATACGCATCCAGCAGAACGCGATCCTCCTGGCGCACCGGGATCAACCGGCGCGGATCGTCGGCGAACGGATCCTTCCAGAACATGTGGCGGACCTTCGCGATCGTCGCGCGCTTCGAGCTCGCCGCCGCCTTCTTCGACGACTCGAGCAGGCGATCGACGGCGGCGCTGCCGGCCGGCTCGCCGTTCCAGCGCAGCATCGCCTCGTACATCAGATCGGCGTCGGTGCGTTCCTCGGGCGCGGGCTCGCCCGACGCGGCCGCCAGCTTCGCGAGCAGCTCGCGCATCTGCGCATCATCCTCGGGACCGCGACCCACCTTCTCGACGCGGTAGCGCGTGCTGTCGCCGCGCGCGCGCGCGACGCCGGGCAGCGCCAACATCACCGTCACCGAAACGACCAACAGCTTCCCGAACGGATGGTTGCGCAACATCTGATGCCCCTCGTGTTCTTCCAGTAGGCGAAACACGCAGAAGGTACGCCTGCCACCGACACAATCAACATGAATTTCTCAACATAAACAGCTATTTCCGGCGTCGCCGGAAATCCGAACCGGCTCATCTTTTTTTGCCGAGGCGCGTCGCGATTCGACAACAATGGTTACGAAGCGCCCTTCCGAACGTGAAATGTTTCGTGATTCTCGCGTGAGGAGTCGGCGAGCTTTGCTCGCCGCGTATCATCGCGGGAGGGGTCGGGAACCCTTTGAGGGTTCCCGATTTGTCAGCTGAGAAGCGTAAGGCCGTAATCGGGCGAAATGAGCTCGCGCGCGGTCGGGCCGTCGCGGTCCGCGCCCGGCACGACGTAGACCGCGTCGGCCTGGACGTTCGCAAAATTCAGCTGCGGAAAGATCGCGAGCAGCCGCGCGAAGGTCTGGCGGGTCAGCCATTCCGACTCGGGAATGTCGCACTCGTTGCCCAGCGTCTGGTCCGCGTTCGATCCGCGATCGACGAGAAAGATCGCCGTCGCGAGCACGTACGACGACGACGATCGCTGCGCGGACGCGCCGGCCCGATCGGGATCGGTTGCGACGCTGCTTTCAATCTCGCTCGCCCATTCGTTGAACTGATCCTGCGCGTTGGCGCCGCGCACGAGATCCCAGTTGCCGTACTCGATCGGCGCGTTCGTCAGCAGCGCGTACACCCGCCCCCAGAAACGCTGCTTGGCGCCGACGGACTGGCGCCCGGCGGCGTCGCGCGCCAGCAGGTCGTGCAGCTGCCCGCGCAGCGGATCGCGCGCGACGCGCTTGAACGCGACCTGAACACCGAAGAACGAATACGCCACGCTGCCTCCGCTTTGACGCTCAACCGAACGACGAGTACCCGCGCCCGAACGATCCGCTGCGCCCGCTGTAAAAGCTGCTGCCCCCACTCGACGCGCGCGTCGTGATGCGGCCGAACATGCTGGGCTTCGCCACGCCGACGCCGATCGCGCGATTCGCGAACATCGTCGCACGCGGCGCCGGGCGGTACGTCGATGCGCGCGACGGCGCGGCCGGAATCGGCGCCGGCACCGACCGGCGCACACCAGCGACCGGTCCCGTCTGATACCAGCCGTAGTCGTGCCAGAAGTGAACGTGCGCGCCGGTGTGGTAGCCGCTGTAACGATAGTGGCGCGAGACGCTGGGACCGACCCCGGCGTCGGGCACGGCGGTCCGCCCGATGCGCCCGATGCGCCCGAGCGCGACGTCCTGATCGGGCTGGAAGTCCGCGGTCGCGACCGCGCGCACCGAAAGCCCCGCGACTTCGTACGCGGCGAGCGCACCGTTGAGATCGTCCAGCTCCTGCACCGGGTCGCTGGCGGTCACGTACATGAGATGCGTGACGCCCAGTCCGGTGAGCGCCTCGAACGACGGCAGCGATACGACGTAACGGTTGTCGAAGTCCGCGACGGCGTCGCGGTAGTGCGCCAGCCGGTCGGCGTCGAGCACGAACGCGGGCGGCGAGACCCAACCGCGCTTGTCGGCAGCGCTCTCGAAGCGCGGCAGGTAGTAGAGCGCGGCGTCCAGCGTCCGGTGCGACGGAACGACACCGCGCGGATGCGGCCAGTTGTCGAACGTGAACACGGGTGAGAACAGGTCGGCGAGCCCCGCCGCCAGCGCCACCGCCTCCGGCCCGGGCAGGTCGATCACCAGCGCCGTGTCGGCGGGCCGGCCCACCGCCTCGAACATCTCCGCCAGCGCGCGTCCGCGATCGTACGCGTCGTCCATCGCCGCGTTGTGGATCGGCGCGATGTAGCGATGCAGCGAACGGCCCGCCGCGTGGTCGGGCGCCTGGAACAGCGTCCGCGAATAGAACGGGCGCAGGCGGCTCTCGGGCGGGGCGAACAGATCGGCGAGGTGGCCGCCCGCGAGCGCCATCTCCCAGCGATCGCTGTCGGCGACGTCCTTCGTCGCCCCGTCGCTGACCGTGAATCCGCGGTCGACGTCGCCAACGTCCCAGCTGGTCTGGCGCTGGAGATCGATCGCGTCCACCGTCTCGATGGCGCCGCCGCCGTCGTCGTCGTCATGGCTGTTGAGGTACTTGAAGTACGCGATGCCGCCGACCGCCACCCCGCCCCAGAGCAGCCCCTTGAGCAGGATGTTGCGGCGCTCCGGGTCGGCGAGCCAGCCGGCCCGGCTCGCGTCCATCGCCTGGTTCCACCAGCGCGCGCCCTCGCCGCCCGGGCCGTCCAGCCAGGTGACGCGGACGAACGGATCGCCGTCGACCTTCGGGCTCACGGCTCCACCACCGCCGCGACCGAGATCGCCGCGGCGTTCGTCGCCCCGGCCGAAACGCGCGTGTAGAGGCCGGCCGCGCGGCCGCCCGCCAGCACGACGCCGTGGTTCGCGATGCGCCCGGCGCCGTCGCGCCGGCTCTCGAAGTGGCGCTGCGCCACCCAGCGCCGCGGAAGCGCGTGCGCGAGCCAGTCCTCCCAGATCTCCGGCGGCGCCTCGCGCCCCACCAGCACCTCGTCGCCCTCGCAACCGTAGTCGGTCTTCAGCACCCAGTCGGCGCGCTCGCGCAGCAGCGCCGCGCGATCGCACGCCTCCAGACGGCGCGTGAACGGAATCGCGGCGCGGATCACCGCCTGCGCGCCCGGCGAGAAGCGATCGATCGCCTCCCAGCAGAACGCGAACGCGCGCTTGTTCTGGGGCACCACCGCGCCGAACGGGTTGACCACCGCGACCTGCCCGGCCAGCTCGGCCCCCAGCAGCGCGGCCAGCGGCGCGGCGAGCGGTTCCGGATCCGGGAACGGCGCCTCGTCGTCGCGCACGGGCAGGCGCTCGCCCCACCAGTCGGTCTTGTAGTGGCGCAGCACGACGTCGCAGCGGCGGCCGAACAGCGCGACGCCGCCGTCCGCGATCGCCTGCAAGTTGTACGGCGACCCGAGCACGACCTCCCACCCCTGCGCCTCGCACCAGCTTCGGTACAGCGTGATGAGCGCGAGATCCTCGCTGAGCTCGGTCGGATAGACGATGCCGACCGTCGCGCCCGCGCCGCCGGCACCACCGCGCACGCGCCGCGCGAACCGCGACACCACGGCGGCGAAGGCGGCGGCGAGGCCGCCGTTGGGATCGATCGCCCCGGCCTCTGTCGCCAGCGCGCTCAAGCTGATCGCCTCCGCGAGGCCGCTGGGCGTGTCGCAGTTGATCTCGCACACCGCCGGCCAGTCGCCGTCGCG
>DATMZL010000673.1:0-2210 GCA_035607075.1 Polyangia bacterium | reverse complement strand
GGCTGCACGTCGCGCACGCTGCACCTCTCGCTTTCGAACGGCGGCACGTTCCAGGTCATCGCCACCGAGCTGGGGCTGCTGCCGGCGCCGGTCGCGCGCACGTCGCTGCTGCTGATGCCCGGCGAGCGCGCGAACATCGTGGTCGACTTCGCCGCGTATGCCGCCGGCACGCAGATCGTGCTCGCGAACGACGCGCCGGCGCCCTATCCGGGGAACCCCGGCGAGGGCGTGATCCCGAACGTCATGCGCTTCGACGTGGTCTCCACGACCGGCTTCACGGCGCCGATCCCGCCGACGCTCCGCCCGGTCGTCCCGATCGACCCCGCGACGAGCGTGCTGAGCCGCGATCTCGTCCTGAAGAAGCAACCCAGCGCGTGCACCGGCGACCTGTGGACGATCAACGGCGGCAGGTTCGCCGACATCGTCGAGAAGCCCGTGCTCGGCACGACCGAGATCTGGCGGTTCATCAACGAGTCGGGCATCTCCCACCCGATGCACATGCACCTGGTGGCGTTCCAGATCCTCGACCGCCAACCGTTCACGCTGCAGGGCGGCCAGATCGTGCCCACCGGAACGCCGACCCCGCCCGATGCGAGCGAGGCGGGATGGAAGGACACCGCGCCGGTGGGCCCGAACGAGATCCTGCGCGTGATCGCCCGCTTCGAGGACTACGCGGGTGACTACCCCTATCACTGCCACATCATCGAGCACGAGGACAACGAGATGATGCGGCAGTTCGAGTCGGTGCCGGCGCCGCTGCTCTCGATCGGCGACGTCACGGTGGCCGAGGGCAACGCCGGCTCGACCAACGCGAGCTTCACGGTCACGCTCTCGGCCGCGGTGCAGGACGAGGTCCGCGTGGTGGCGTTCACAGAGAACGTGACCGCAACGGCCGGCTCGGACTACACGGCGGTGGCGGCCGACACGCTCGTGTTCCCGCCCATGACCACGTCGCAGACCGTCACCGTGCCGGTGCTGGGCGACGGCATCGTGGAGACCGATGAGACGTTCCGCGTCCGCCTCACCGCGCCGCAGGTGGCCGCGCTCGGCGACTCCGTCGGGATCGGCACCGTCGCGAACGACGACGGGCTGCCGCTGTCCAGCGTGAACGACGTCATGGTCACCGAGGGCAACGCCGGCACCACGATGGCGACGTTCACGGTCACGCTCTCGGCGCCGAGCGCGAGCGAGGTGCGGATCGTGGCGATGACCCAGGACTCGACGGCGCTCGCGGGCCTCGATTACACGGCGTTCGCCGCCGACACGGTCGTCTTCCCGCCACTCACCACGACGCGGCCGCTGGCGGTGCCGGTGCTGGGCGACCTGCTGGACGAGTCGGACGAGGTCTTCCACGTGCGCCTCGTCTCGGCGCTCGGCGCAGTCGTGGCCGACTCGATCGGACGGGGCACGATCCTCGACGACGACATCACGACCGGCGTGCCGCTCGAAGGCCCCGTGGTCGCCAGCTATCTCGGACGGGGCTATCCGAACCCCACCGCCGGGGCGATGACGTTGCGCTGGGGACTCAAGACGACCGGACGGGTGGAGCTGGCGATCTTCGACGTGAACGGCCGCCTCGTTCGCCGTTTCGTGGACGACATGCTGGCCGCGGGCCATCGAACGCTGGTCTGGGACGGTCGCGATGCGATCGGCCGGCGCGTCTCGAGCGGCGTGTACCAGGTCCAACTCCGGACCAGCGAGCGCACGTTCCAGCGCGCGGTCGTGATCATGCGGTGAGAAGGCGTGGGCGGGTGGATGGCGCGTTCACGCCACCGCCCGCCGCAGCGGACGGGCGCGGACGTTGGGGATAGGGCTCCTCGAGTCCGCGTGAATGCCGGCCGGTGGACGCGACGGCGGCTGGCGCAGCGCTCGAAAAAGTCTGCATTCATTGGCAAATCCACGAGAACGCGCAGCCAACTCGGGCCACACGTCGAATTGACTAACCATTCCGGCGGCTATGCCCGATAGTGCATTCAGTCTTCGGTTGTGTGTGGATGAGCAGCCCACGTTCAGATCCGCCAGAGACATTGCTGGCGGGTTTTTTGTTGGGTGGCGAAATCCGACACCGAGGCACTGGTCACGATGACCAGAAGTGGCCGCGTCTTGATATCGCGGTAAGCGCGGGTCTTCGGACCCGGATACAACAGGAGTTTCAAGTGGCTAGTGGCACCGTGAAGTGGTTCAACGAGGCGAAGGGCTTTGGCTTCATC
>DATMZL010000597.1:0-6424 GCA_035607075.1 Polyangia bacterium | reverse complement strand
CACTACGCTCATCTCCGGGGAAGGCATGCTGGAGAAGGGCAAGGGCCCGGTGCGTACCGGGGTCACCTGCGTCATCCCCCACGACGACATCTTTCGTGAGCGCCTGATCGGCGGGACCTTCGTCCTCAATGGCGCGGGCGAGGTCGCAGGTCTGACGCAGGTCACCGAGTGGGGCCTCCTCGAGACGCCGATCCTGCTGACCAACACGATGGCGGTCGGCAAGGTGTCGGACGCGGCCGTGAAGTGGATGACCAAGAAGTGGCCGAAGATCGGCGGCGAGGACGACGTCGTGATCCCGCTCGTCGGCGAGTGCGACGACTCGTGGCTGAACGATGCGGTCGGCCGCCACCTGCGATCCGAACACGTTTACCGCGCGATCGAACAGGCGACGGGCGGCAAGGTCGCCGAGGGTTCGGTCGGCGCCGGGACCGGCATGATCACGTGCGACTTCAAGGCCGGCATCGGCACCAGCTCGCGCCGGGTCACCATCGAGGGCAACTCCTACATGGTCGGCATTCTCGTGCAGTCGAACTTCGGCGTCATGCACTCGCTGCGCGTCGATGGCGCGCCGGTGGGCGAGCTCCTGCAGCCGCTTTACAGCGTGCCCCGCCGCGAACACAACGCGGGATCGATCATCACCATCGTGGCGACCGACGCGCCGCTGCTGTCGTCGCAGCTGGTCCGCCTGTGCAAGCGCGCCGCGCTCGGCATCGGCCGCCTCGGCTCATTCGCCGCCCACAACTCCGGCGAGATCATCGTCGGCTTCTCGACCGCCAACGTGGTGCCGCGACAGACGTCGAAGATGACGGCGACGATCGACGTGCTGCTCGACGAAGCGTGCGACCCGCTCTACGAAGCCGTCGTCGAATGCACCGAGGAAGCGATCGTCAACGCGCTCTGCACGGCCGATGAGATGCGCGGTCAGGGCGGCCACGTCGCGCCCGCCCTGCCGCTGGACAAGCTGGCGGACATCCTGCGCAAGTACCGCCAGGCATTTTCCGGCGCTTGAATCGCGCTGATCGAGGGTCGCCCCCGGAATTTCACCGCGCCGGCCGCGTTTCATTCGGGTGACGACTCATCGCCCTGGCGTGCTCGAGCTGATCGGTATGGTCGATTCGCTTTGGGGTCGGAGGGCAAGCCGATATACGATCGCCCCGGCCATGCTCAAGACCTTCGCATCGAGGACCCTCTCCACCAGCCTTCTCGTCTGCGTGCTTTTCGCGGCCGCGCCCGCGCGCGCCGCTGACCCGCCGGTCCCGTCGGGCGGCCACCCGCGCCTATTCATGACCAGCGCCAACATGGCGGCGTTCACGGCGAAGGCCGGCATGAGCGGAACCCGCTCGGCGGCGATGATCGCGCACTGCCAGGAGGCGATCGATCACCCGAACTTCTATGCGCCCCGGGGCGGCGCGGACGCCGACACCTGGCCGGGCGCCGCCCTCTCCTGCGGGTTCGCGTACCTCGTCACCGGGCAGTCGAAGTACCTGGCGCCGGCGCTGATGTACTGGAAAGCGGCGCTCAACGACGATCAGAACATCGGCGACGGACTCGCCTGCACGCAGGCCGCCTCGACGACCACGGCGTGGAAGACGTGGAACGGCAACGCGCCCACGCCGCCCATCCTCGCCACGATCACGCACGACACCGGCTACCCGATCCGCTGGTACGGGCCCGACATCGCGCTGGTTTACGACTGGCTTTACAGCGCGCCCGGCGTCGACGATGCGCTGCGCGCCCAGACACGGAACTGCCTCACCGCGTGGGTCGACTACTACACCAAGTCCGGGTACCACCGGGACGAGCCGGCGTCGAACTACAACGCCGGGTACGTCGCCGCCAAGGCGCTGGCCGCGATCGCCATCGGCAACGACGGCGGCGCCGACGGTCACCTGTGGACCGAGGCGCTGCACGAAGTGTTCGGAACCACGCTCGTCGGCGACGGACTGTCGGGGAGCACCGGCAGCTTCGGCATGCCGGCCGGACCCATGGTCGGCGGCGACTGGCCCGAGGGCTGGCAGTACGGGCCGCTCAGCGTCGCCGAGTACGCGGGCGCCGCACGCGCGCTCGAGGAAGCCGGCGCGTCCCAGCCCGAGATGGACGCCTGGGTGAACAGCCTCGCGGTCCGCTACGCCCACGGCACGGTCCCGTCGTTCGACGGCATCTACACGGGCAACGGCGACTACGACTCCATGTTGCCCGTCGGGCCGCCCAACGGCTCGATCCTCGACGCCGTCCTGATCGGCCCTTCGAGCGACCAAGCGGCCGGGTGGGCGCTGTACATGAAGCAGCAGCAGAAGCCGGACTTCGGCTCGACGTTCATCTGGAACGTGCTCGCCGACGCGCGCGACGTTCCGGCGCAGGACTATCGGGCGCAAACGCCGGCGGCGCCGCTCTGGTACCTGGCGCGCGGCACCCGCACCATCTATGCGCGGACCGCCTGGGACGCCGCCGCGTTCTGGGGTGTGTTCACCTCGGCGCCGCAGGTCGTCTCCGATCACCAGCACTTCTCGTCGGGAAACTTCCTGTTCAGCCGCGGCGCCGATCACCTGATCGTCGACAGCTCGAACTACGGCGAGTCCGCCACCTTCGAGACGAACGCGATCACGGTCGACTCGCCCCTGCTGCCCGGCGACTACGCCAAGAGCCAGACGGGCTGGAGCAAGGCCGAGCTGCTCTGGGCGCGGGGCACGGACGCCGCGGTCTACGCGGCCCGCTCTGACTTCGCGCACGCGTTCGACTTCAACGGAACGGCGAGCGACGTCGCCTACGCTCACCGCGAGTGGGTGTTCCTGCCGGAAGGCGAGACCGTCCTCATCGACCGGGTGCGGACCGGCAGCGCCTCGCGCAACACGTACATCTCGTTTCACGCGAACACCGCCGGGACGCTGGCGCAGACCGGGAGCATCGCCTCGGGGACGGTGGGTGGGTCGAAGCTCGCGATCCACGCGGCCTGGCTTTCGGGCGGCACGCCGACGATCACCAAGGTCGCAGGCGGGGGCTGCAAGGTCACCTGCAACTGGCCGTGCGGCTCCTGCGACGCCGCGCGCTTCAACGTCGACGTGTACCGGGTGACCATGCCGGGGCCGTACGCGCAGGCGCTGCACGTCTTCGACGGCCTCGCCGCCGGAGAATCGCCCGCCCAGGTCGGATCGCTGAACGACGACAACTTCGATCCGGCTCCGAAGATGAACGCGGGCGTCATCGGCGCGGCCGTCTACCGCGCGACGAAGCAGAGCTACGTGATCGCGTCGGCCGCCCAGGACGGTGCATCGCCGAATCCCATGACCTACGGCGTCCCCGGCGGTTCGGCTGGGCGCCACATCGTCTTCGACGCGCCTGAGGCGGGCGATGGCTCGTCGTCGGTCACGGCGGCGGCGGCGGGCGATCGGTGCGTGGTGACCGTGACGCCCGGAAGCGGCGGCGGCGTGGCCGGGCGCCCGCTGATGTTCCAGGTCGCGGCGGCGGCGGACGGCTGCACGGTCACCGAGGACACCAACGTTCCTCCTGGAACGCCGCCTCCGGGTGGCGGCGTCGATCCGACGACGGGCAACGGCGGCTCTTCGGGTGGCAGCGGCGGCGGGGCCAACAAGGGCGGATGCGGGTGCGCCGTCACGCCGGCCGGCCCCTCGGCGCTCGCCGCCGTGTTGCTGGGCGTCGGGTGGCTGGTCGCGCGCGGACGCTCGCGCCGGCGCGGCAAGCAGCGATAGCCCGTTCGTGTAAAGGAGGCGCTGGGTGGCGGGTCGACGGGCGGCGCTTCTGGTCGTCGGCCAAATTGCGCCTTCATTCGCTGGAACGGGCCTTGCCTGTAATAATTCGCACGATGAAACATCCACTCTCGTCGAGCGCCCGCTGCATCGTCGTGGTGGCGTCGCTGTTGTACGGGTGCGGTTCCGGCGGCGGCGCTAACACGACCGGTACCGGTGGTGCCGGCGGCACGACGGGAACCGGCGACACTGGCGGCACGATGGCAGCGGCCGGCACTGGCGGCACGATGGCCGCCGGCGGCACCGACGGCGGCGGCACTGGCGGCACGATGGAAACGAGTGGCGCCGGTGGCACGATGGGAACCGCCGGCTCGGGCGGCACGATCGGTGGCACCGGAGGCCGGCCCTCCGGCGTCAACTGCGGATTTCCCGCGTCCACCCGCTGTCGCACGGAGCTGTGCGGAAACGGCGTTCGCGACACGTGCTACATCGCGTTGCCGGCGGACTGCATCAACACGACCTTCACGGAATGGTGCGACGGCGCGGACCTCGGCACAGCGACCTGCGCGAGCCGCGGCCTGGGATCCGGCACGCTCCGCTGCGCGAGCGATTGCGGCTTCGACACGTCCGGCTGCTCGGGCGCGCAAGGCGGCAGCGGCGGCTGATGCTACGATAGCCGGCCGCGACTTCGTCGCGGGCCACCATGCGCATCTGTTTCGTCGTCGCGGACGTCCGCGATCAGCAACCCAACTACGCGGGCGTGTACCTCGCGCTGTCGGCGCACCGGCGCGGACACGACGTGCGCTTCGTTTCGGTCGATGACCTGTCGTTCCTCGACGACAACAACGTGCTCGCGACAACGGCGCGGGTGCGCGCCGGCGACTACACGACGCCCGCGCAGTACGCCCACGCGCTCGCGTCGGACGAAGCGGTAATAGAGGAGGACACACTGGGCAGCTTCGACGTCGTCTGCCTCCGCTACAACCCGATCCGCGAGGGACAGACGCGGCCGGGCGCGCCGCTGATCGACTTCGGCTGGCGGCTGCGGCTGGCGGGCACGCTGGTCGTCAACGATCCGGAGGGGCTGCGCCGCGCCGGCAGCCGCATGTACCTGGGCGACTTCCCGGCCGACATCCGCACGCGCACGTTGGTCTCGCGATCGAAGGCGCGCCTCAAGGCCTTCCTGCGCGAGCTGGACGGGCCGGCGGTGATCAAGCCGCTGGCGCCGCGCGGGGGCGAGCAGGTCTTCTACCTGCGGCGCCGGCAGGTCTCGAACCTGAACCAGATCATCAGCGCCGTGACAAAGGAAGGCTACGCCCTCGCGCAGGAGTACTTGCCCGAGGCGGATCAGGGTGAGAAGCGCCTCCTGCTGCTCAACGCCGAGCCGATCCGCGTCGGCGATCGCGTCGCAATCTACCGGCGGCGCGCCGTGACGGGCCCGAACGGCGCCAAGGCGGGATCGGCGGTGCGCGGCAAATGCGACTTCGGTCCCGTCGAGGCGCGCATCTGCGACATCTTGCGTCCCAAGCTGCTCGCGGACGGGCTGACGTTCGTCGCGGTCGACATCGTCGGCGATCGCATCCTGGAGCTGAATGTGTTCACGCCGGGCGGCATCCACGCCGTCCACGAGCTTTACGGCATCAACGTCGCCGACATCGTGATCGAAGATCTCGAGCGCCGCGTCCGCCTGCGCGCCGCCTACCGCACGACGTTCGACCCGGAAGCGGCCGACGTCGTCTGAACGGTCGTTATCGAACCGCGCCAGCGTGTAAAATAGGCGTGATTTCATGAGCGATCGTGACCCGCCGCCGTCCGGTGGCCCCCCGCAGCGACGCACCGAAGAGATTTCGATACCGGTGCCGGTGATCCCGCCGGGCCCGATCTTCACGCTGTCGCCCGAGGAGATCGCGCGCTTCTTCGTGCGCGTCCGCCGCGATCAGGACACCGAGCACTGGGACGTGCGGCTCGACGCGACGCTGCGCGAGATTCTCGAGCGCGCCAACGACTTCGTACCGTCGGAGGCGGGCGGCATCCTGCTCGACGATCCGCGCGCGAAGCTGGCGGGCGCGCCCGCGCCGCGTCTCACCTACATCGCCGCCTTCGGTTCCGGCGTCGAGAGCGTGGTCGGGCGCCGCATCCCCAGCGACCGCGGCTTCGCGGGCCGCGTCTACTCGACCGGCCGGCCGGCGCAGACCGACCACCTCGAAGCGGACGATCCTTTGCTGGGCCTGGCGCCTGACACCGGCCGCGTCCACTCGCTTGTGGGGGTGCCGATCGTCGTGGGCGAATCGATCTGCGGCGTGCTGCAGCTGGCGAACCGGCGTTCGGGCGGCTCGTACACGCCGCGCGACAAGGAGCTGCTCCGGATCTTCGCGGCGTACATGTCGTCGTCGATCCAGAACGCGCTGGACGCAATCCGCGCGCGCGCGCAGGCGCGCATCGACGATCTGACCGGGCTGGCGAACAGCCGCTACTTCCACACGCGCCTCGAAGAAGAGATCGCGCGCGCGGACCGCGAGGGCACCAACCTGTCGCTGCTGTTCATCGACCTCGACCGCTTCAAGGAGGTTAACGATCGCTTTGGTCACCTGACGGGAAGCTGGACGCTGCAGAAGATCGGCAAGCTGCTGGGCGACAACGCGCCGGCCGCGGCGCTGGTCGGACGCTACGGCGGCGACGAGTTCGTCGTCATCCTGCCGGGCGCCGACAAGGTGCGCGGG
>DATMZL010001179.1:0-3594 GCA_035607075.1 Polyangia bacterium | reverse complement strand
GACAAGGCGAAGGCGATCGCGAACGCGATGAACGGCCACGGCAAGAAGGCGAAGAAGGCCGACGAGCCCGCCGCGCCTGCCGCCGACCCGCCCGCCGACGGCTAGCAGCTCCTTCTTTTACGGAATGTAGAGTTTCCGGCGCTCTCGATCGCCGGAACACGCGGAACGCGGGCGTGCAGCAGGCGGCACGTCATGTGCACCGCCGCGCGGCGCGATGTTTTCGCCCCGCACGCTGGTCCGTCGATGGCTGCCGCGCGCTCTGCTGATTGAAGTCGTCAGGCTGCGGCGCCTGCCGGCGTGGGTTGCCGAGGCGCCCCGAATCGCGCGCAGGCGCGCGTCGCCCGAGGACGACGCATGCGGCGCGTTCGTGATGGCGGCGCACGTGACGCCCCTGCGGCGCGGCGCCGGCCACGACGAGCGTCTCCAGCGCGGCAAGGAACGGAACGTCGCCCTGGTCGCGGCGCGGCTGGACGGATTGCTGATTCGCCCGGGCGAGATCTTCTCGTATCACCATGCCGTCGGTCGGCCCAGCCGCTGGCGCGGCTTCCAGCCCGGGTTGGAGCTTCACGACGGCGCGGCGTCGGTCGGGATCGGCGGCGGCGCCTGCGCCGTATCGAACATGGTCTACCTGCTGGCGCTGCGCGCGGGCATGCGGATCGTCGAGCGCCACAGGCACACGTTGGATCTTTTTCCCGACGAGGGACGCACGGTGCCGTTCGGGTGCGGCGCGACAGTGTTCTACAACCTCGCCGATCTCCGCTTCGAGAACCCGTGGCCGGATCCGGTCGTCCTCCGATTCGAGATCTGCGACGGCGCGCTGCACGGCACGCTCGCGGCGCCGCGCGATCCCGGATTTCGCGTCGAGGTGTACGAGACGCGGCATCGCTTCTTCCGCGCCCGCGACGAAGCGAGCGACACGCTCCATCGCGAGAACCGGATCCGCCGCCGCATCACGACCGTCGACGGCACCGAAGTCAGCGACGCGGAGGTCGCGCACAACTGCGGGCGCGTGATGTACGCGCTTCCCGCGGACGCCGTCGTGGAGGCCGCCTGATGTGGCGCGCGCTGGCGAAGGGGGCGGCGATGGCCGCGTTCGGGCACACGCCCGGCGGCAGCGATCTTTACCGGCGGCTCACGCGCGAGATCGGCGGCACGCAGGTCACGCACGTCGACAAGCTGACGCGCGTTCTGCCCGACTACGCCCGCGTCTGGACCGAGCGCGCCGGTCTTCGCCTGGAAGGCGCGCGCATCTGGATGTACGAGGGTGGCTGGACGCCGTTTCCGCTGCTGGCGTCATACCTGCTGACCGGATCGGGCGGCACGGTGACGAACGGCGCGGGCCGCATGCTGGGCCGGTATCTCGTCGCCGCCGTGAACGGTGCGCTCGCCACCGCGTGGCCCGCGGGCGCGGTCCCGGACGAGCGCCGGCGCGTGGTGGAAGCGTTGCGCTGGGCGTCCGGCATCGACGACGTGCTCGCCGCGACGGGCGGCGTGCTGCACGCCGGCGTCGATGCGGAACGGCCGCCGCTCGCCGACGGCAGCGTCGACCTGGTTCACTCAGGTGGCGCGCTCGAGCACCTGCCGCCCGCGGTGTTGGCGAAATTTCTCGCTGCCTCCCGACGGATCCTGGCGCCCGGCGCGATCGCGTCACACGTCTTCGATCACCGCGATCATCTACACCACGCGGATCGGCGCTGGCCGTTCCTCGCGCACCTGGCGCTTCCCGATACCGCCTACCGCATCGCCGCCGGCCACCCTCTCGGCTACCACAGCCGGCTCACGCCAACGCAGGTCGCGGCGCTGTTTCGCGCGGCCGGGTTCGAGCTGATCGCCCTACGCCGCCGGATTCTCCCCGAGCATCGCTGGGTCGAGGGCGACGCGGCGTTGCTCGGAACGCCCGGCCTGCCGCGGCGCCTGCTCGCGCGGCGGTTCCGGGACATCTCGGAGATCGACCTGCGTACGGCGGCGGCGCACTATCTCTGCCGCGCGATCTGACTACCTGAAGCGCTGCTGCTGTTGCTGTTGCCGTTGCAGCTGCTGATGCGCGAGCAGCGCCGCGGCTGCGGCTTGCTGGACGGCGATCGTCGCCATCCCCGCAACAGGCGTCCCCAGCGCACCGGCAGCGTCCGCGCGCGGCGCCGGCGGCGGGATCGCAGGGGTTGGATACGCCGGGTTCGGTGTTGGTACCGGCGCCGGTGCCACCTGGCAAACGCAGCCCACGTTATCGGCCATGATCGCCACCGCGGTCAGTTGCAGGCCGATCGTCTGGCAGTGCGCCGCGCACCTCTGCGCCGAGTCGGTTGGAAGCGAAAACTTATCGACGCCGACGGTCGCCATGCATGACGTCAGCGGCAGACTGACCACGAGGACACGGACCAACGACCCGAGCGCTCCTGTCGTTTTCATGCCACCACGATAGTGAACGCCGCGTCCGAACGCTAAAAAGTGACCCGCGGCGATCGCGGCTTGCGGTGCTACTTGATCGGCTTGATGAGCGGCGGCGTGATTCGATCGGCGCGGTACACGCCGTAGTCGGCCGGGAAGCGGAACTCCCACACGACCTTCTGGTCCTTGGTGACCTCGAAGACGCGGCTCTCGACGGGCGGGGCGCGAATCCCGGCCGCGACCAGGTAGTTGCCGTTCGGCAGGCGATCGACGTCGCCCCAGAACGGCGTGTACCAGTTGGCCGAGTACCAGGCGTCGGGCGCCGTAGCTGTCCCCGGGAACTCCCAGGTCAACGTCGCGGTCTTGGCGTTCTCGTCGATCTTGTACTCGACCGCGCGCGAGTGGAACTGGGTGGTGCTTCCACCGGCGCCGCCGCTGTAGCCGCCGTTGTCGAAGAAGCAGATCGTCCCGTCGTCGTGAATCTCCGGGTCGTGCGTGTCGCTGAACGCCGAGCTCGTCGGGCTGAAGGCGATGTCGCTGGTGGGCTGAGTGGGGACGGACGAGCCCTTCCCCTTCCCTGTCAGCAGCCACTGCTTCACGGGCGTCGACGCGTAGCTGGCCTTCAGCAAGCCGGCCCACCGGCAGTTGGCGTAGACGACCATCTTGGTCAGGTCGACCGAGATCGCGTTGGCGTGGCACCAGTCCGCGGTCGCGCCCGAGGGCGGCGTGACCAGCTTCGCGTAGTCCAGGCTCCAGACGACCTGGTTACTCGAGTTCACCTCCCGGAAGATGGGATCCTGGCGGCTACCCGTCATGATGTACTCGATGAGCATGTAGTCGCCGTTCGACAGCTTGGAGGCGTGGTGCGTGAAGTTCTTCCCGTTGCCGCACAGCGAGGCCGGGCACTGCCAGACCGTGTTGCCGGCAAAGTCGACCTCGATCGGCAACGCGCCAGTGGTCAGGCTCGCGTTCCACGACGGACCGATCAGCACGCCCTTGTCCGTGAGCTGCGTCGACACCGCGCCGCCGATGTCGGCCATGGTCCCGTCGACGTAGTACCAGACGGGTTTCCCGTCGGTGTCATACATGACGGCGTACGGTGGATAGTCCGAACGGGCGCGCGTGTCGCCCTGGCCTTTTTGGACGTTCATCAGCGTCCAGCCTGGCTGCGACTTGGTGGTGTCGTTGATCATCACCGTGCCGTTCGGG
>DATMZL010000486.1:0-2332 GCA_035607075.1 Polyangia bacterium | reverse complement strand
AGTCCTACCTAGTGACCGTGAAGCATCCCGGTGGCGTCATGCTGCCGTACGAATACAAGATGCTCCCCCGGGGCATGAGCGCGAAGGTGACGCAGCGTCCGAAGATCGAGGGCCACTCACACATCGACGTGGAGCAGTCGCTCGCGGCGCTCGCGGCGGCCGGCCACGTTGAGGTCAAAGAGATCGACGGATGACGCGCACGGAGTTCGTGCTCAGGTTCCCAGAGTTCGAGAGCGCTGACGGCGCCGTCGTCGAGAGCGCCTTGGCCTACGCCGATCGCGCGGTCTCCGACACCTGGGGCGCGAACCGCGACGACTTCCTGGGACTCGTGGCCGCGCGGTATCTCGCTCTCATGCCCTTCGGGCGGGACGCGCGGCTGAGCACGAAAGAAGGCACGACGACCTACGACGGCGAGATCGACCGCATGAAAAACGCGCACGCCGTTGCGCGCTTTCGCCTGGCCTGATCATGGCCGTCAAGGACCGCAGAGATCGCCGCTACGACGCCGTCCGGCGTCCGACGCACGTCCAGATCAAGGTGGGGATCATGGCGAAGGACGGCGGCGCGATCCACGACGACAAGAGCGGCTTGACTGTGGCGGAGCTCGGCGCGATCCACGAGTTCGGCGCCGGCGTCCCAGAGCGCTCCTTCCTACGGGCGTGGTTTGAAGAGAACCAGAGCGCCGTCACAGCCCAGGCCTTGTCGCGTTTCAAGGTCGCGCAGGCCGGCAAGGCGACGTGGCAGCAGGTCGCGGATCAGCTCGCCTTGTGGGCCGCCGCGGGCGTCCAGCGTCGCATCGTCGCGGGCATCCCGCCGGAGCTCGCGCAGAGCACGATCCAGCGGAAGGGCTCCTCGACGCCTCTGATCAATACGGGCGTATTGAAGTCAGCGATCAGCGGCGAGGCGGCAGTACTGTGACGACCTGGAGTGACGCCCGGCAGGCGATCTTCGACACGATCGTCAAGTGCACCGGCCTGCCAGCCAAGCACCTGGAGTGGGGGGACGCCCCGCAAAGCTTCAACTGCGAACCGCAGTTCACGATCTCGATCCTCTCTTCGCGTGAGCAGCATGGGCGCCTCATCAAAACCGCGGGCGCCGGCGGGTTCGAGCCGACTGTTTCTATGGTGACGGAATTCGTCGTCACTGTAAGATGTCAGTCAATCGCGACGACTCGGCAGGGGAAGCCGCTCGACACAGAACCAGGCCGCCGCCTCGCGCTGGACGCGCTGGAGCGTCTCCGGATGTCCTCGTGGCGTCCAGATATCGTGGACAGCCTGAGGGCCCACAAGCTCACGTGGTACGACGATCAGGGGATCATCAAGGTTCCGTTCGTGCTGGATGGTCGTGCGCTGCTGCTGTATTCCTGCGATTTGAACTTCCGCGGTGAGATCTTCCTGGATCCCAAGGACCCTCTGGTCGGCACGATCGAGCACGTCCGGGGCGAAGGAACCTTCCCAGATCCGCCACGTTCCGACATCACAGTCCCGATCGTTGAAGATCGGCCGTAACTCAGCTAGGATCTCACGCGAATGGCAAGTATTGCAGACGTCATCTCGGTCTCCGTGACCGTGCAAGATTCGGTCCCGAGCGAAGATGGCTTCGGGATCCTCGCCTGCTTCGCGAGCGTCGGCGGCGCCTGGACAGGCTGGCAGACCTTCTCGAACGACTCTGACGGCCTCGCGTCGTTGGTGCTCGCAGGCGCGGCGGTTGGCTCGGCGGCATACAAGATGCTCCAGGCCGCGGCCTCGCAGAACCCGAAGGTGAGCAAGGTCAAGATCTTCTCGCGCACCACGCACGCCTCGCAGACGTTCAAGCTCTCGCCGACCGTGCTCACCGAAGGGTACGTCTACAGCCTGAAGATCTCGAACGGCTCGACGACCGCGACCGTCACGCACACGAACGGCGCGTCGGAGACGGCCATCACGATCGCGACGGCGCTCGCGGCGGCTGTGACCTCGGCTGCTGTCGGCACGATCGTCGGCACGCACTCCGGCTCGGACGTCTTCTTCACGATCTCCGTGAGCTCTGGCACGGTGCGTTTCTACCTGAAGGATGTCTCCCTCGGAATAACCGTCGAAGACACGTCTTCGGACGGCGGTATCGCGACGGACCTCGCGGCGGCAGTCGCCCTCGACAACGACTGGTTCGGCCTCGCGATCGACACGACCAGCGCGACCGAGATTGCAGCAGCGGCGACCTTCGCCGAGGCGAACAGCAAGGTCTTCCTGGCACTCAGCGAAGACAGCGCAATCGCGACGTCTTCCACGACCGACATCGCCAGCTCGGCGAAGACGAGTGGATACAACTTCACGTCGGTTTTCTACGAGACCGA
>DATMZL010000767.1:0-5071 GCA_035607075.1 Polyangia bacterium | reverse complement strand
CTTGTCGGCGGGGGCGGCGGTGGCTGCAGGCGCAGCCGGGCGAGTGGGCTCGGCGACGCTGCCGGCCGGCGCGTCGGCGGGATCCGCGTTTGCGGATTCCTTGACCGCCCGCACGAGATTCACGGATCGCTGCCGCTCCAGTTCCGTCGCTTCCGCGAGCGCTGCCTGCAGCACCTGGATCTCCGAGCGCAGCTGGCTCACCTCGCGCTTCAGGTCCTGGACCTCCCCGCTGTCGGCGGCCCACGCGACGCCCGCGGGCGTGAGGCCCGCGGCAAGGACTGTGGCGAACGTTGCGATTGCAGTCTGGCGTCGATTCACGGGGCCTCCCTTCGCAGCTCCCGTATGTCGACACTTTCGCTGCGATCGTTGAGGGTCGATTGCAGGTCGACCAGGACCCGTAAGTCAGCACACGTTCAGCGCAGGCCGAGCAGCAGCTCGACGACGTAAGCGAGTCGCCGCGCGCCTTCCATGTCGTTCGCGGCGCGCGAGACAAGGAGGATCGGCTCGATCGTATGGAGGACGAGCCGTTCGCTGGTGACCACGTGGTCGAGCGCGATGCGCGCGGCGCGCGCGTTGCCGTCGTCGAACGGGTGAAAGAAGCAGACGTCCAGGTAAACGCGCGCCGCCCGCACGGCGACCGGCACCGACGGGTCGCGCGCCTCCTCGAGGCAGCGTTCGAACCGCTCGCGCGTATCCGGTTCCAGGACGTAGCGTTCGCGCCCTTGCTTCGCGAACGCGTCGCCGGCGCGGAATTTGGCCGTCGCGACGCCCAGGATGATCTGCTGGACCTTCGCGAGCGCGGCGAAGTCCAGCGGCTTGCCGCGGCTGGCGGCGGCGCGAGACGACTCCAGCGCGGTGGCCATCCGGCGCGCCCGCTGCGGATCGCGCGCGTGCTCGGGACCGTCGATGTAGCGGCGATGTCCGTCGGCGCTCACGCGCGTACGCGTGCGCTGGCCGGTCGGATTCAGGAACGCCTTCTCGCGGATGGTCAGCCACTCCGCGAGGCCGACTACCGTCGCATTCGACTGCGCTTCCGCGACGGCGTCGCCCAGCTGCGCGAACGTCGCCGCGGCGGTCGACGCATCGGGGGCGGACCAACTGGCGAAGCTGCCGGAGATTGTCTCGTGGACCAGTCGACGGACGCGGTCTACCGGGACGCCGCGGGCGTCGAGGTACCACGTCAGGACGCAGGCGAACGTCCCGTACCAGGCGTCCTGCGCTTCGGTGCGCTCGACGACCACGGGGAGCAGGCGTGCGGCGGCGTGCTCGGCGGCGCGTTCCAACGGCTGGTCTTTCGTGACTTCGTGAATCGCGGCGAACTCGGCGTCGAGCTGCAGCAGGAACGCGCGCCAGTCCTCGAGCGCGGCGACGACGCGGTCGATCGAAAGGCGCGGATCCGTTTCGCGCGCGGGCAGCACGCTGTGCGAGGCGCAACACCAGGCCCGAACCGGGCCGCCGTCGGTGGCGGTCCAGTCCCAGCCCGCCGCCCAGTTGCCGTATTCGGCGATGAGCTCGCGGTCGATCTCAGTTTCCAGCTGATAGCGATCGAAGGACGCGCTGGCCGCGGCGCGTGTCACCAGGCGCTGCGCGATCTCTCGCGCGCGGGAAGCGTCGAAGGTTCGCGCGGCGGGAACGACATCGGACCAGCGCAGGTACGTCGCCAGAGCGATCAAGCGGCGACGATAGCAGGGACGAGCTACTGATCGATCGTCGCGTCGACGTTGGTGCCGGTGCCGGCGTCGACGTTGACCGTCGGACGCGTTCTCGGCATCGCGCCGGGCGGCGCCGTGCTCTGCGCCATCTGGCTGGCGCTGGCGGACATCGGCAGGCCGTTCTGGGCGGTCGCCTTCATTTCAGGACCCTTGCTGCCGCCGCTCTCGGGCGAGACCGGGTAGCTGCCGCAACCGGACGCCGCCACGGCAACCGCCAACGCCGCGCTCGCGCACAAAGCCAGAAACCGCCGCATGACTCCCCCTCCCCGCTCCTGACCTGAAACGTACGCATCATCTCTGCCGACGCCAAACGGCTGGGCCGGCTCGCGCGACGATTCAGACGCGGACGCGCTCGACCGTGGGCGGGTCGTACGGCGCCGCGAGCTGACGGAACAGCTGGCGCCAGAATTCGGGCAGGCGACGGCCGAGGATCGTCAGCGATAACGAGCTGGCGACCGCCGCGCGCCGCGTCTCCTCGCGGTAGCGGCCGAGGTCCGGCGGCGACGGCAGCCCGAGCATGGTGCGCCGGAACAGCAGCGGCTCGAGCATCAGCTCGCCCATGTTCCACTCGGTCAGGACCTGGAACGCGCCCTCGAGCAGAAGCTGGACCGACCAGGCGCGAGGCGAATCGCGGCGCAGATCGAGATCGCAGACCAGCCGTTCGATGTCGAACGAGAACAGGTTGCCGGCCCAGTTGCCACGCCGGCCGACGACGCGATCGTCGGCGGCGTGCGCGCAGCGGAAGCCGCGCGATTCCCAGTAAGCGAACGCGGTGTCCCAGCCGCCGCGGCCGGCGAGCGCGGGCCCGTCGTCGAACGAGAACCGGACCAGGCGCTGGTTCCACTTCACGGCGCCGGAAGATCTAGCAGACGAACGCGGCGCTATCGGTTGCGGCTCGCGATCAGGCGTTCGATCCGCTGCGCGGCGCGCGCGAAGCGTTTGAAGTCCCGCGGCGTGTTGTTGCCCGACGGTGGCGCGGCGATCAACGGCGACAGCTCGGGATGCGCGTCGAGGCGGGGCGGCACCGCGTTGCCCATGTCCAGCGCCGTGTCCGCCGCGTGCCGACGCACCAGCGGATCGTCGTCGCGGCGCACGCGATCGATCACCGCGCGGAGCAGCGGGACCCGGACACCGCCGGCGCGGAAATTTCGCGCTCCCATCACGGCCTGCAAGCGCACGCCGGCATCCGGCGCGGCCAGCAGCGGCGCGAGGAACCTCGAGTAGTCCCAGGCGGGATCGATCGCGTTCAGGGCTATCACGACCTGAACGCGAAACCTCGGGTAGCGCTGCGACGGTTGCTCGTCGCGCATGAAGTTGCGCCGAGGTTCGAGCAGGTCCTGCAGCTCGTCTCGCAGCGCGACCATCTTGGTCACCGCGATAGCCTGCGCCGCGGAGGGATCGCAGGCCTCGAGGGCGCTGCGCAGCTTCTGTTCGGCGGCGTCTGGCGACGTCGCGGCGAGGTGTTTGATCGACAGGAAGTCGACGCCGTCCGGTGAGATCGCGCCCGGGTCGCGCGTCGTGTGCGCGTCAGCGTCGCAATAGGCTCGGAATCGGTGCTCGGGCGGCGGCGTGGCGCTGACGGCGCTCGCGAGCGCGAGCAGCGCGACGGCGACCGCGACCAACTTCGCCACAACAGGATCATCGCCTCTAACAGGAATCTTGCGGTACCTGAACATTCGTATAGGCTGCCTCCATGGAGCTGAATCCGGCGCAGCGGCGCGCCGCCGACGCCGACGATCGGCCGCTGCTGATCATCGCGGGCGCGGGCACGGGGAAGACGCAGACGCTGGCGCACCGGGTGGCCGCGCTGATCGCGCGCGGCGCCGACCCGCGCCGGATCTTGCTGCTGACGTTCTCGCGGCGCGCCGCGCAGGAGATGACCCGGCGCGCGCTGCGCATCGTCGTCGAGCTGGCCGGCCGGCGATCGATGCCTGATGCGGCGCTGCCGTGGGCCGGCACGTTCCACGCGATCGCCAACCGCGTGCTCCGCCAGCACGCGCCGGAGGTCGGCCTGGATCCGGCGTTCACGCTCCTGGATCGCGAGGACGCGGCCGATCTGCTCGATCGCCTGCGCCATGAGCGCGGGCTCGCGCGCACCGATCGCCGCTTCCCGCGCAAGGGGACGTGCCTCGCGATCTACTCCAGCGTCGTCAACACGCAGGAACCGCTGCGCGACTGCCTGCGCGTGCGCTTCCCGTGGTGCCTCGAATGGGAGGAGCCGCTGCGCACGCTCTTCGCCGCCTTCGTCGACGCGAAGGCGGCGCGCGCCGTGCTGGACTACGACGACCTGCTGCTCTACTGGTTCCACTTCATGACCGACGACGGGGCGGCGGCACGCGTCGGCGCGCGCTTCGACCACGTCCTCGTCGACGAATACCAGGACACGAACACGCTACAGGCCGACATCCTGCGCCTCATGAAGCCGGACGGTCGCGGCGTCACCGTCGTCGGCGACGACGCGCAGGCGATCTACAGCTTCCGCGCCGCGCGCGTGGGAAACATCCTGGAGTTCCCGCGCCAGTACGAGCCGCCCGCCGCGGTCGTCACCATCGAGCAGAACTACCGATCGACAGCGCCGATCCTCGACGCCGCGAACGCTGTCATCGCGCTGGCGCCCGAACGTTACGAGAAGAACTTGACGGCGACGCGGGCGGGTGGCGACCGTCCCGTGCTGGCCACCGTCGCCGACGAGCTGGAGCAGGTTCGCTACGTCGTCGAGCACATCCTGGAGCGGCGCGAGGCGGGCGTGCCGTTGCGCCAGCAGGCGGTGCTGTTTCGCGCCGCGCACCACAGCGACGCGCTGGAGGTCGAGCTCGGCCGCCGCAACATCCCATTCGTGAAGTTCGGCGGTCTCCGCTTTCTCGAGGCGGCGCACGTGAAGGACGCGCTCGCCTGCCTGCGCTGGGCAGAGAACCCGCGCGACAGCCTGGCGGGCTTCCGCGTCGCGCAGCTTCTGCCCGGGATGGGTCCGCGCCTCGCCGACGCGCTGGTGCGCCACCTGGCGGGCGCGCGCTTCGTGCTGCCGCCCGCGCTCGCCAGCTTCGATCCGCCCGCCGCGGCGCGCGCCGACTGGCCGGCTTTCACCGACCTGTTCGCGCGCCTCACCGATGCGGCCGCGCCGTGGGCCGCGCACATGGGGCTGGTGCGCCGCTGGTTCGAGCCGCACGTCGCGCGCATCTACGACAACGCGCGCACGCGCCTGGCCGATCTCGAGCAACTCGAACAGCTGGCGACGGCGGCGCCCTCGCGCGAGCGCTTCCTCTCGGACCTGACGCTGGATCCGCCCAGCGGGACCGGCGCCAAGGCGGCGGCGCCGCACCTCGACGAGGACTACCTGATCCTGTCGACGATCCATTCGG
>DATMZL010001100.1:0-2877 GCA_035607075.1 Polyangia bacterium | reverse complement strand
CACAAGGCTAAAGGTCGTCGCTGGCGCGCCGATAAACAGGGTGCAAGCCACCAATCACCAGGAGCGATGATATGCAGCAGCCGCGCTACAAGATGACCACCGACCGCAACGGACTGCGCCGCCGCCTCGCGGAGCGCAACCAACAGGAGATAGACGCCGCTCGCGCGGCGGGCGACTTCCAGCGCGTCGAGCTGTTGACGCTGCGGTCGCTCAACTATCCGGCGTACGTCGAGCTGATGCAGCGCCGCGCCGCGATGGAGCACGCCGCGTCCGTCGCCGGCGTGCCGCTCACCGAGCGCATCAGCGCGTAGCCGCCGCTGGCGCGGCGAAAAAGTCCTGATCTCGCGGGCGCGCGCCGTCAATCCCACACCATCGCCCCACAGAGAGCGAACAGACCAATAGCCACGCTGTCGCGTGTCTGGTCGAGCGTCGCTCAGCCTTTGAGCCCCAGCGACGTTTGGGCCGATCAGACGCACGCTCACACGTTGCCGCCACGTCATCGCTGCTCATTCCCTCGTCACCGCCGCAGTTGATCGGTTGGGGAGTTGCTCGATACATGGCGCTCACGTCGGACATGCGCAGGCACCGCGTGAACTGCTGCAACGACGAGTCAAAATGTCGCCGCCTGCGTGATAAATCAGTCTCTAGCAAACTGTGGCGCACCCCCCCGTTTCTTTCGCCAGGATGGGACGGCGTCGAAAAACCCTCATCGGACCCACGCGCACGCTATCCCCAAAATCCGCAGTTGACCTGCCGCATCTCGCATCTGGCCGGGAGATGTCGCACCGTTCCGTGACTTTCCCCCTCCGACCCTCACGACTCGCAACCCCTCCGAAACCCCCGCCAACCCCGAAAAATCTTCCCGAATTTCCCGCCGCCTTCCCCTTCCGACCGGTTCAGCCTCCCGAGGACCCCCCTGCAACCTGAGAGGAAAAGTGCGCGCCGAAAAAGGCCGAAGGTGCGCGCTCGCGATACGACATGCGTCCGCCCAGGTGGACATGTCCGGCGCGAGCCGGTATATCTCTCCGCCGTGGCTGACCAGGCACCACATGACCAGCGGATCGCGCCCGGCGAACGGAACGGCCCCGGACCGGACTACGTGCCGGCGCGGGATGACGAGACGAGGCTGGCGGCGGTCGAGCTGATCCGAGCCGAGGCCGAGCAGCGCGGTGGGCCGGGTGAGGACGAGATGGAGCTGTGGCTGGTCGGCCGGGAGCTGGGGCTCGTGGAGGGCGACGACGGCAGGACGTTCGCGCCCCTCGCGCCGGGCTCGGTCCTGGTGGCCGCGCGAGCGGCGCTCTCGAAACCGACCGAGACGATCGCGCCGCCGCGGACGCCGGTCTTCACCAGGGAGATGCTGGAGCGGGCGACCGCCGAGCTTTCGGAGGGTCGCGACGTGGGCTTCGTGATGGGCGTCGCCGACGACGGTTACCTGCGGATCGAAGAGGTCGGCCACGTCCATCCGCGCGACTTCGACCTCACCGGCAAGGTGCTCGGCCGCGAGGCCGTGACGGAGGAGATGGTGACCCGCGCGATCGACAAAGGGCTGGGCGGCGACCTCGACGGGCTCGGCGATCGCTTCGTCGCGGAGTTCCTGCGGCCGGCGGTCCGCGGCGTGCTCGAAGACATCCTCGGCATCGACCCGGCGCCGACAGGCGGTTCGTGATGGCGCCCCCGTGGCCCACGGTGGCCGAGGTCGAGGCGTGCGAGAACGTCGAAACCTGCCTGCGCTGGAACCGCTTCCTACCTTCGCCCGCGAACGACGGGCAGGTGGCCGTCATCAACGCGGTGGTGAAGCGGCTGAGGGAGCTGCGCGCCCGCGACGACGGAGCTTATGTCGCGGCGTCGAAGAATCTCGGGTGGGGGCCGTGAGCGACCAGGCCGAGCACGACACCGACCGCGCAGAGGCCCGGCGGATCGAAGCCCGGCGCAAAGTCGCCAAGCGCAAACAGCTCCAGGTGCGGGCGGAGAGGCTCGCCACCGTCGAAGCCGCCCGCGCCGAGGCCCGCCGGCTCAAGGGCGAGAGCGACAGCGCCGCCTCCCGTCCGCTCGGCAGCGAGGCCGAGGAGATCGACGCGCTGATGATCGCGGTCCGGTGGATGGCCGCGGAGGCGCGGGCGAGCCGCGTCGAAGTCGCCGACCGGCTGGCGCTGCACCAGGAAACCGGCAGGCGGTTCCGCACCGACGAGGAAGAGCGGGACGCGCGCGAGCGCGCCGAGGAGGAAGACCGGTGAAGCCGACCGAACTGTCCGACGCGCGGATGCTGCACATGATCGCCACGCGCAGCAAGAGGCTGATCACGATCACTCCGCCGGAGGTGGGATACCGCTGGCGCATCGCGGCATGTGGCGAGCCCGAAGTCGTCAGTAGCGCGCCGACCTTGCGCGAGGCGCTGGTGTGTGTCGGCGAGAAGTTGGACCTGTGGTGACGAAGTGAAAAACATGGCGACGCGACTGCGGGGGCTCGCATCCCAGCTCGAACTCGGGATGACCGAACCTGCCACGGTTAAAACGATCCGCGACCTCAACGGCGCGGCCACCCACCTCGACGACCTCGACGCGCTCCTGAACCTGATCGAGTGCATGGACAAGGAGCTGCGCGACGGCCAGGACGCCGGGCCGAGGATCGAAGAGCTGGTCAGGACCTGCGCCGACATCCGTCATCGCAAGGCGAAGGGCTCCGACCCCGAACCAGAGGTCCCGGATGGGTGAGCCCAGCCGGTCTCGGTGTGGCCTCTGCGGCCGCGAACTCGTTCACCAGGATGACGCCTACGGACCCGGCGACCCGCGGATCGACTGCGGCGGCGACTGCCTCGCCTGCATGTGGTCGGTAGAGCTGGGCGCTGGCGCCGAGCGCGCGGCGCGGCCCGACGAGTTC
>DATMZL010001065.1:0-3636 GCA_035607075.1 Polyangia bacterium | reverse complement strand
GCAGGACGACGGCAGCGGCGCCCCGCCCCACGTCCAGGTGAAGGTGTCGACGGGCGTCGGCGCCGGCGACGTCTGCTTCGCGGGCGTCGTGCGCGACACGCTCGGCGCGTTGTCGGCGGGCGGCAACGTGGAGGCCTGCGTGCATACGACGACGCCGCCGTTTTTCCGGGGCTGTAGCGTGACCGGCGGCGCCGGTGCACGCGGCGAGGTGCTCTTCGCGTCGCTGGCGCTGGCGGCGCTGCTCGTCAGGCGCCGGAGCGGGCGCGGCGCGTGACATGGGGATCGGCGGGTGCACTTCGATCGTGCGTACTTCTGATCGCGATCGCGATCGCGGGATGCCGCGCGCGCGCGCCAGAGCCGCAGGGCGTGGGCGCGGGCGCCGACTGCGCGAACGTCGAGACGTTGCGCGTTTGCTGGAACGCGGGCGTGCCGCGCGTGGTCGGGCCCGCGACTGCGCGTGGGCCGGCGCGCGCGCCCGCGTTCACGTGCAACGGCACCCATTGCGAGCAGCGCCACCCGCGCATGCCCGATACGGGCGAGTGGCAGTGCTCGGACAGCGCGGGCGCGACGATCTGTCGCGGTGGGGAGCGCGCGGCCGGCGTGGCGCCGGCGCCCGCCGACCCGGCCTGGCGCTGCGGGGCGCGCCGCGGCGGCCCGCCAGGCGAGCGGGTCTGCGTCGATCTGTCGCCCGACTTTCCCGACGGGCGTGCGCGCGGCTGGCGTTGCCACACGCTGTACGAAGGTCCCGTGCGTCGCAGCTGCGATCGCGACGCCGACGCGCACACGCTTGGGGACACGTGCGAGCGGGCGCGCCCTTGCGTCGACGGCAGCCGCTGCGTCGACGGTGTGTGCGTGCCCGAACCGCCGGCGCCCGCGTGCTGGCTGGAGACGGACTGCGGCGGCGGTCGCTGCCGCTTCGGCAGCTGCCTGGGGGCGGGGACGTGACGGCCGCGCGCTTCGCGGCGGCCGGCGTGCTCGCCGCGGCGGCGCTCGCGTGCCGCAAGCACGAGCCCGCGCCGCCGGTCGAGGCGCGCGCCTGTCTGATCATCGATACGCCGCCGGCACCGGTCGGGTTCGATGCGCCGTTCTCGATCACGGCGCGGCTCACGTGCGGGCTCGCTGGCGGAAGCGTCGCATGGCGCCAGATCGAAGGTCCGCCGGTGCGCGAGCGGGCGCCTGCGCACGACGGCTTCTCGGTGACCGCGCGGATGCCGCCGCTCGCCGACGCGACCGGGGGCCCCATCCCGTGGGGCGTGGTGCCGCTGTCACCGCGCACGCGCGGGGAGATCGTGCTGCGCGCGACCTGGTCCGACGACCACGGCCGGACGCAGACGACCGACGCACGCGTCGCCGCCGCCGATCGATCGCGGGGTCTGCCCAACACGCCTGTCGGCGTGCGCGTCTACCTCGGCGGCGCAGGCTGGCACGTCACCGCGCGCCCCGCCGACAGCCACGCGACGCTGGATGTTGGGGACGGCGCCACCAGCCTGCTCCCGGATGTTTCTGGCGATTGGCGGCTCGCCGACGGTGGCGGGCGGGCGCTCGCGCTGCGCGCCGGCCGCTACGACGAGACGCCGCTCGACTGCGGCCGCGCCGGCTGCCACCCCGCGATCACCGATGCGGTCGCGGTCAGCCCGATGACGACCGTGCTCGCGCGGCTGATGGACCGGCGGCCCCAGGCCGACTACCCGAGCTGCGCGCTCGCGTGCCACGCGACCGGCGAGCCGGGCGCGCACGACGGAGGCTTCGCGCACGCCGTCTCCGAGCTGGGAGCGGCGGGTGATCTCAACCGCCGCTGGAACGAGCTGCCGCGCGATCTGCATCGGTTGGGCGGCGTCGGCTGCCTCGCCTGCCACGGGCCCGGCGCCATTCCAGAAGCGTCCGCGCGCTGGGCTGTGCTGCGCACCGACCTGTGCGCCACCTGCCACGACGCGCCGCCACGCTACGGGCACGTCGTGGCGTGGAGTCAGACGAGGATGGCGCGCGCCGATCGCGATCCGAGCACGCGCGAGCGGGCCCTCTGCGTGCCCTGCCACACGACCTGGGGCTTCCTGGCAACGATCAACAGGGGAACCCTAAGCGGGTTCCCAAACCCTCCCGCGATGTTGCGCGGCGAGCAGAGCTCGCCGGCTCCACACGCGATCGCCACACCGGAACGCAAGCCCGTCGACCGACGGCCACCGGAAGACGTCGGGCCGGTCGGGATCACGTGCAGCGCCTGCCACGCCGTGCACGATCCCCGCCAGCCGCGCGGCACGACGCGGCTGCTGCGCGCAACGCCGAAACCGGCGCTGCTCGCCGAGGCGGCGAGCGCCGCGGAGGTCCCGAACAGCGTCTGCCTCCCCTGCCACACGCCCGATCCCCTCGACGAGACACCGAGCGCGTCGACGGCGGCGCTCGTGTTCGGCCGCGGCGGGCTGGATCCCGTCACGGGCAAACCGTTGATGGGCGCCGCGCCGCAAGCGGCAGTCCCAGGCGGCTGCGTCGGCTGCCACCGAAGCGGTCCGGAGAACGTCGAACGCGGCGCTGGCCATGCTTTCCGTGCTCCCCGAGCGCTGCCGAGCAACGACATCCGCGCGCGCGCAGAGAACCTCTGGCGCGCGCTGCGCGGCAGCGAATACGAGGGTCCTGCGCACGCCGGACGCGCGGGCGCCATCACCGCCGATCGGCGCACCCCGCGCGGACGCGCGATCTGGAACCTGCTGCTGGTGCTCGAGGATCGAGCCGCCGACGCGCACAACGCGCCCTACGCGCGGGCGTTGCTCGATGCCGCGGAGGCGGTCTTGAACAAACGGAGCGCGCGATGATCGCGGCCGTCGCGTCGCTGCTCGCGGCGTTGCTGGCCGCGGACGCCGCGCCCGCCACCGTCGAGACCGCGCCGCCCCAACCGGCGGCGCCAGCGCGCCTGCCGATGCGGCTCGCGCTGCAGACGGAGGCCGCGATCGGCGTTTACCCGGGCGACTTCTACAACCACCTCGTCGGCGCTCGGCTGGACCTCGTGTTCTCGCCCCACGTCAGCTTCGGCGGGTACGCCGGCTACGCCAACCTGAAGGGCAAGGACGGCCGCGCCAGCAACCTGCTGGCGTACGCGCAGGTCGAGTACATGGCGGGCGCGGCGAACGGCGTGCGCGTGCCGTTCCGCTTCGCCACCGGTTACCTGCCGCACAACGGACCGATCATGCGTCTCGCGACCGGCTTCGCGTTTCCCGTCACGCCGAAGGTCGACGTCGTCACCGAGCTGCTGGCGCCGATGATCTGGCTGACGGGCGATCAGATGGTGCTGTCGATGGATCTGGCTGCGGAGCTGATCTTCAGGTTCTAGGCGCCACCGCGCCTAGAACATCATCGAGCCCTGGAGAAACAGCGTCCAGATCTTGGTGCCCTCGACGCGGAAGCGGCGCCCCGGCTGATCGATCACGGGCCGGTAGGTGGGGTTCGCCTCGCTCTTATCCGTCGGGTCGACCGTGTTGTCGTGGTTGGCGTCGACGCCCGAGCTGGCGGCCGTGATCAGGTGCGGCATGTCGCTCCTGAAGCCGAACAGCCCGCGGAAGCGAATGAACTTCCCAACCTGAACGTTCAATCCCATATCGCCGCCGACAGTCGCGTAGCTCTCAATGTCGGTGATCCCGGGGTGCG
>DATMZL010000510.1:0-2207 GCA_035607075.1 Polyangia bacterium | reverse complement strand
CTTACAACGGGGGCCAGTGTTCGATAGCTGCGGACTGCCCGCCAGGAATGAGCTGCTCGACCTTCGATTTCCCAGGCGCGATGACGAACTTTTCTACCTGGGCGACCATCGACCAGTGCACGGGCTCGGCGCAGGCACTGTCGGGGCACCCGGCCTGCCAGACGAACGCGACGTGCGGAGGTGAGCTCAAGTCACGCTCTGCACTCAGCAGGGCGGCTCCCATTGCGGCAACTACGCGTCGCTGGGAATCGTCAACGTCGCCTGGGAGATGTTCCAGAAAGAGGCGCTCCCCTAGTTCACCCCAGCGACTCCCGATAGGCCGCCGGGGTCAGGTGCTGGAACCGGCGAAACACTCTCGAGAAATGACTGACGCTCTTGAGCCCGCAGGAGGCGGCGATCTGCTTGAGCGGCATTCGGGTCTGGAGAAGGAGGCGCGATGCCTCTTGGACTCTCACCTCGGTCATGAATCGGGCGGGAGACAGACCGGTGCGTGCTTTGAGGTAGTGACTGAAGTGGCTGCGGCTCATGCCATGCTCGGCCGCGACGCGCGCGACGTCGAGCGGTCGTGACGGATCCGCCATCACGCGCCCGCGCAGCGCTTCGAGCAGGCGCTCCCGATCGCCCTCTGGATCGGAGAGTCGTTGCGCCTGCCGCTCAAACGCGACGACGAGGTCGAATAGCGCCCTCTCCACGTCGAAGCGGTCCCGGAAGTCCTTTTGAAACGCGCCGCGCACCAGCCGCGCGGCCATCGCCACCAGCGGACTGTCGGGCGCCGTCGTCACGACCGATCCCGTGACCGCGACTTGTTTCGCGATCCGGTCGACGAGGTACGGGTGATACATCCCTACCCAGCCGAACGTCCATCCCGGGGAGGCTTCGGGCAGGTAGTAGCGGTGCCGGGATGGGACCACGGCGAAGAATCCCCTACCCGGCGGAATGCGCTGCGGGGTACCTCCGTAAAGCTCGAAGCAACCCCACCCCGCCAGCGTGAACTGGAAAAATGCGTAGTGGGGTTCGCGGCGGCCGATCCGCTTCATTCCGTCCCAGTGGTAGCGGCGCGGATCGGTTCTGGTCTCGACGTTCCCGAAGAAGGCTTGGGAGGCCGTCCACCAGTGCGGTCCGGCGCTCGGCGAGCGCGACGTCTGAACGAGCTGCTTGAGCAACGGCGCCCACTCGGCCGGCGCTGATGGCCCGGGAGCCCGTCCGGCGACCAAATCGGATTTGAGCAGGTCGAGGGAGAGGAGCCGCCAGCGGGCGAGCTCCGGGTCCGCGGCGGTACGCCGGGTGGTCTTCACAAATCGACAATACTGCGCGCGCTGGGGCGACGCTAAGGTCGAGTGCGAGCCCTGGCCTGGTTATTTCGGAGCGCTGATCTCGAACAGGTCGACGCCGTAGATGTTCTGCGCGAACGTCAACGTCAACGCCCCCGCAGCCGGCTGCACGGTGGTCTCGTAGTAGCAGAGCTCGGCGGCGTCGCGCAGCTGCACCCACTGCGCCTGGGTCGGGTTCGACGGCGACCCGATCGCCTTCCACTGCCGGTACGCGTTCGCGTGGTTGCGATCGACGATGTACTGTCGAACTCGAACCGGGTTGGTCGATGGCAGGTTGTTCACGGTCAGCGATACGACGCTGGACTGACTGGCGTCGGCCTGGCCACCGTCGACGTGGTTGTAGACCAGGACCTGGACGGCGCTGCCATCGGCGCTGCGGGTGGCAGCCGCGCCCACGCCGTCGGCCGCCGTTCCGCCGCTGACGCTCAACTGCTGGTCGCCCATCTTGTGCAGCAGGCGAAAGGCGTTGAATGAGGGCTTGGCGACGTCGAACGACTCCGGGATCTTGGGATCGCCCCTGAGCAGCAGGCCGTAGTTGCCCTCGTGAAAGGCGGTCGGGCCGCCCGTGTAGATCTCTTCGTAGAGGTCCGAGATCGCCCAGTAGCCGTATGCCACGGGCGGCGGGACGGCGGGGTCGCTTCCGAGGCGGTGGATGATCTTGGCGATGTAGCTCGCCGCGATCTCATTGTCGCGCGAGACGTCGGGCATCCAGCTGGGGCCGAACTCGTCGTTGAGGATCTCACCCGTGAACTTCGTCCCCTTGACGAGGGTGGTGTCGACGATGTTCAGCACCTCCGCGTGAAAAGCGACGGCGTCCGTCACGTCGCCGATCGAGCCGCCAGGATCGTCGGCGTATCGGTGGTAGGTCAGGAAGTC
>DATMZL010000560.1:0-4712 GCA_035607075.1 Polyangia bacterium | reverse complement strand
CTCATCGACACGGTGACGTCGCGCGCGCGTTCTGTCCACGTCGTTTCGGCGGTGGCCATTCCCATGCGTGTTTCGAAGTGCGCTAGTGCTTGTTCGAAGACCGGTCGCTTGCCGGGGAAATCGCCGCGACTGACGCCGACGAAGTCGCTCTCGAAGTGCGGGTTGATCGCCTTCGACCGCCAGCGGCCGGTGCGGTCGGTGCGAACGATGAAGTCGCTGCCGGTCGGCTCCCACGGCGACGCCTGATCGGGGAAGGTCGCGATGGCGGAGACGTTGTAGCGGGCCATGAACTCGAAACCCTTGAGCAGGCGGTTGTCGAGCGCGTTCCACACGCCGTCGCCCTGGTTCCAGGCGACGTCGGCGATGCCCGCGCAGATCCCGAGGCCGAAGAACGCGTGCTGCTGATCGCGCGACGCTTCCTGCGTCTGGCCGCTCTCCCAGACGTAGTTTCCGAGCACGCCGTTGTAACCGTAGTCGGGCGTCGTGCTCTGGCGCGTCACCTGATACGTCGTGAAGTAGGTGTTGTCGTCGATCTGCGTCCCGGACGGCGACGGTCCCGACGGGTACGCGAGGTCGTCGGCGCGGTGGGTCTGCCCTTTGAAGTAGCGAAGCGCGCGGTCGAACATCACGCGGTCGTCGAGAAACACGCCCATCACGATCATCGCGCGCCAGGCGATCAGATCCTGGTTGCCGTGGCGGCCGGGATCGCCGTTGTAGATGCGCCAGTAGAACGTTCCGTTGGTGTCGGAGAGCGACGCGGGAACGGCCGTGCGCGATAACCCCGGATACACGAGCATTGCCTTGAACGCGGCGATGTCGGCGGACGCCCAACCGGTGTACGTCGACTTGATGATCTCGGCCGCCTCGACGAGCTTGTACGCGTAGAGGCCGGCGTTGAGCGGCGCGGTGCCACCGCCCGTCACCTCGGTCAGGTTCTTCCAGGTGTTGAAGATGTCGACGGCCTTCTGCGCGTGTCGGGTGTCCTGCGTGACGATCCACATCAGCGCCTGCAGATAGGCGGCGTTCGCGTCGGACTCGAACTCGGCGGCGTGCACGCCCGCATCGCGCGACACCTGCGTCCAGGTCGGGTCGCCGCGCACGGCGTACGTCGGGCTCGCGAGCGCGTCGGCGCGCAGGACGTTGAACGCGCTCGTCCACGGCTCGACGCCGGCGGCGACCAGGTAGCGCATCCGGTCCATGTCTGAGCGCTTGTGGAGGCCGCCCGGGTGCACGAAGGCGTCCGGATCGCGCGGGATGATCGGGGCGCAGGTGGTCGTCGTCGCGCCGCCTGTCCCCGCGCTACCCGTCGTGCCGGCGACGCCCGTCGTCCCCGCAATGCCCGTCGTGCCTGCGACGCCGGTCGTCCCCGCAACGCCCGTCGTTCCACCGCGGCCCGCGCCGCCGTTTCCGCCGCCCTTCGAACCACACGCGGCCGCGAACGACAGGGTGCAGATGAGGGCGGTTCGGCCAACCCGACGCATGTGTTTAGAGTGCCCGAATCGCGGCCCGGGCGGCTCAGCGTTTGATCGCCTCACAGCGTCCCTGTCTGCACACGGCCGTGAACACGCGCGGATCGGTTACGCGGGGACAGGGCGACGAGCAGCCCTTGCCTTCGCACACGCAATCGATGACGGTGCAAACCTGCCTCGCCTCTGTGAGCCACGCCCGGTTGACCGCGCGCGGCTCGTCGTTGCAGCCGCAGCAACCACCAAAATCGGTCATCTCGCAGTCGGCGTCGGCCGTGCACGACTCTGTGTGGGGATCGAACGCGCGCGTCGTCGCGCACGCAAACCCGACGAAAAACACGACGCCCGCCAGCGTGCGAGCGCGCGCGGACGACATCAGTTGGGCCGTCCGCGCGAAAGCCGTTGCAGCGCCGCCGGCGCCGCGCCTTCGATGCGAACGGTCTTCCGCCGCCCGCGCTCGCCACGGACGATCGTGACCGCGGACCGCCGGACGCCGAACGCATCAGCGAGCGCCTCGATCACCGCCGCGTTCGCCTCGCCGTCGACCGGCGGCGCCGTCACCGCGACGCGCAGGCGATCCCCCACCATGGAGCCCACCACCGTGCGCGACGCCCGCGGCACCACCAGGATGTCGATCGTCAGCGCGTCGGCCGCCATCGTCCTGGCATGATAGCGAATCGGGCTGACGCCCGCGGATCCGGGCCGAGGCGGCCATTGATCAGACATGGGCACGTTATCTTCCCGGAGGCCGTGGCTGATCGCCGCCCCCCTGATGGTCGCCGCGTCGTGCGCGGGGAGCGAGCCGGGGGGAACGACAGGAACGGCGGGCACGACCGGCGCCGCGGGGGCGACCGGCGTCGCGGGTACCACCGGGGTTGCGGGCACCACGGGCGCGGCGGGAACGACCGGGGCCGCCGGCACGACGGGCACGGGCGCGATCAGCGGTGGGACGCGGACCGCCGCGGACACCTGCGCACGCTGGAAGGCCGACCGCGCCGACCTCTCGGAGGGAACGTGGAGCGGGAACGTCGCCAGCTGCGTCGCGGGTGACATCTCGGCCGACGGGCGGGCGAACGCGCTGCGCCTGTTCAACATGTACCGCTGGTTCGCGGACCTGCCGGCCGTCGTCACGGAGGCGTCGCGCGACACGCAGGCGCAGGCGTGCTCGTTGATGATGGACGCGAACAACATGCTCAGCCACGATCCGCCGACGACCTGGCTCTGCTACACGGACGTCGGCGCGATGGGCGCGATGACCAGCAACATCTCGAGCGGCCCCGGCGTCGGCTCGGTCGCCGGCTACATGATCGACTCCGGCAACGAGACGACGTTCGGCCACCGGCGCATCGTGCTGTCGAACCGGCTCGGTCCGATCGGGCTCGGGTCGACGGGACCCGGCGGCGCGTCGTGCATGCAGAACATCGGCGGCACGGGCAACGCCGGCAAGATGTGGGTCGCCTGGCCGCCGCCCGGTCCGTTCCCGATCCAGGCCTACGGCACGGGTACCCGATCGCTGTCGGCGACCGGCTGGTCTGTGCAGACCACGCGCAGCATCACCCTGGCGAGCGCCACCGTCACCGTCACCTCGAACGGCGCCGACATGCCGATGACGATGAGCCAGCTCACCGGAACGTACGGCGAAAGCAACGCCATCCGCCTGGTGCCGATGGGCTGGAACCCCGCCGCCGGTCAGTCGTTCACGGTCGCCGTATCGGGCACGAGCACGCCCATCAACTACACGGTCGACTTCGTCGACTGCCCGTAACCCGGCGCGCGTGCGACAATCGCGCGCATGAGCGTGCGCGCGTCGCTGCGAGCAACGCCGGTTCTTCTGGCCGCGCTGATCGCCGGCGCGCTTTCGGCGCGCGCCATGAACATCCGCACGAGCAAGACGGAGATCGCGCGGGCGACCGACGGCGCGATCCTTTTCGAGGTGCGCGAGGACGGGCCGGAGGGCGGCGGCTCCCTCGCCTATCAGATCCAGGGCAAGGCGGCCCGCGACGTCGCCGTCTTCGTCCTGTCGTCGGACTTCGGTCCCGGCGACGGCAGCCGGGTGGAGGCGATCCCGCCCGAGGCGTGCCGCCGGCGTCTGGAGGACCTCGGCGCGGAGCTCGTGAAGCGCAAGTTCACCGGCATCACGTTGCGTCCCGAACGCTGCCGTTCCGCGAGGCGCGCCGGCCTCGTCGCCAAGAAGTGATGTCAATGGACCTGGGGAAGAACATCGCCGCGTGCACCGACGCATATGACGTCCTGAAGAAGGGCGACGACTGGTCGAACAACATCCTGTCGCAGAAGACCGTGCGCGGGCCCTCGGGCCAGCTCGGTCTTCCGGGCGAGGTCGACGCGGTCCCGGATGCGACGGAGCTGGCGCTGTGCACGCGGCTCGCCGCCGCCGCAGCGAAGGTCGCGCCCGATCTCGAGGTCGGGATGGGGTCCGCGAGCGACGATAAGTTCGAGGCCTTCTTCGTCGCGAAGCACGACGGATGGCGGTGCGACGCGCTCGCGCCGGCGGCGCTGCGGCCGCTCTTCGGGGGCGCGCTGTTCGCCGACGCGACGATCGATGTTTCGCCGCTGAAAGAACGCGGACGATGGTGGGAACGCGTCGTCGCCTACTACACGGAAGCCGACGAAGACGAGCCGGTCGAACTCCCGAACGAAACGCGCGAAGGCCTCAAGCGGTACAGAAAGATCCTGTCCTGGTTTCACGCCCAGAAGGACTTCGTCGAGGTGGCCTTCGTCTCGGTCGACAAACGCGACCCCTTCAGCTTGCGCGGCGGGTGCGTGTTGCCGCGCCTCATTCTGGGGCGGACGCGGGGCGAAAGCGTGGCCGGCCTCTTCGGCATCGTCGTGGACCGCTAGCTCACTTCCGGCGAGCGGGATCCAGACGATGTCGTCGTAGACTCAGGCGCCCCGGCCCTCGCCGGCAGTCGCTCGCGCGCCGCTGCCCGATCGAGAATGCGCTCACGACGGGTATGGGAACTGCGGCGTAGACGCGGTCGGCTCCACGTCGTCGAAGCGGCTCAGGTCCAGCAGCAGGTGTCCGTCGGCCGTCTCGGTGAGGACGTCGGCGAGGCGCGCGCCCCACACGATGTCCTTCGCGAAGTAGCGGTAGGAGGCGTGCACCGTCTGCATCGAGATGTCGTCGGTGCCGATCACCATCACCTGCAGCTCGACCTCCTTGTCGACGACGGATGCAGGCGTCTCGCCGGTCAGCGGGCTCTGCGCGTCGATCGGGTGCAGCACGTT
>DATMZL010001120.1:0-4800 GCA_035607075.1 Polyangia bacterium | reverse complement strand
TCAGCAGGAAGATGACCAACATCGTCATCATGTCGATATACGCCACCAGGTTCAGCGCGGCATACGAGCTCTTGCGCCCGGCGTGCCCGAGCTTGGCCTTCGCCACCTCGAGTTTCACCGAGTTGTAGAGCTGTGCGTGAGGTGCGTGAATAGGCATGAGCAGGTCCTCAGATTCCAGCGCCGCCGGAATCTATCAATGAGACGTCGGGAAACCTTGCGGTCATCGCGGCGTCCATGGTTCTGACCAGAGTTTCGAACTTGACCGTGTCTTCAGAGGCAACCTGAAGGTCGGTCTTGTCCGGGTGGCCGTCCTTGATCTTCTTGAGCTCGTCGGAGAGCTTTTCGTAGTCGTACGAATCGCCCTTCTTCGGGATCGGCTGCTGGTCCTGATCGGCGACGAGGTTGAAGCCCTCGCCGTTGACCAGAACGATCAGCTTGAAGACCTTCTCCGGCGGCGTGTCCTCGCCCGCCTGGCCTTGCCCCTTCTGGTGCACGTTGAGGCGTGCCAGCTGGGACCAGACGGCGGTGATGAGGAGGAACGCCACCATGCAGGTCAGAAGGTCGATGTACGGAACCAGGTTCAGGTCGGCATTGAGCGGCTTTTTGCCGCTCTTATTGCCGGAGTCAACTGAGACGCCCATGGGTGTTTGCTCCTATCGGGCGTCTAGTACTGCTGCTGCTGCTCGCCGCCGCGGCCAGCAACCACCAGGTTCAGCGTCTCCACCGTACCCTGGTTGATGCCGTCGAGAACGTGCTGGGTCATGCCGTTGATGATGGCGTAGGTGCCCAGACCCAAGATACCGGTGCCGAGGCCGAACGCGGTGCAGTTCATCGCCTCGGAGATACCTTTGGAGAGCATCGTCGCCTTCATCGACGGGTCGACACCGGCGACGCCGGCGAACGACTTGATGAGGCCCGTGATGGTGCCGAGGAGGCCGGCCAGCGTCGCGAGGTTACCCAGCATGGCCAGGTAGCCCGTCCGCTTTTCGATCTTCGGCAGCTCGCGCAGCGCTTCCTCGTCCATCGCCTGCTGCACGTCGTGCTCCGAACCGCCCGCGCGCCGCAGACCAGCGGCGATGATGCGGGTGACCGGTGCATTGCTCGACTGGCAGGTGCTGATCGCGCCCTGGATGTTGCCGGAGACGATCTGCGACTTCAGGAGCGACATCAGCTTGTCGACGTCGACCTTTGCCTTCGACACGGTCATCCAGCGATCGAACGTGATGTAGACGGTGATTCCGAGCAGCGCGAGGATGGGGTACATCCCCCAGCCGCCTTCCTGAAAGTGCTCCATGAGGAACATGAATGTTCTCCTTGTCCTTGGTTATCGTCGTTGAAAGGTTGTGGTTGGCGCGCGGGGACTAGCCCTGCATGGCCGCCTTGGCCTGATACAGAAGGTTCGAAACGTTCTTGCGGACCTCGGCGATGTCGTCGAGGGCGTTCTGGGTCTTGCCGTTCAGGTACGCGAAGGCGGCCAGACCGATGATGCCGGTGAACAGACCGAAGGCGGTGCAGTTCATCGCCTCCGAGATGCCCTTCGACAGCAGCGTTGCCTTCTGCGACGGGTCGACACCGGCGACGCCGGCGAACGACTTGATGAGACCCGTGATGGTGCCCAGGAGGCCCGCGAGGGTCGCCAGGTTACCGAGCATCGCGAGGTAGCCCGTGCGCTTCTCGAGCTGCGGCAGCTCGCGGAGGCCGGCCTCTTCCATCGCGGCCGCGATCTCCTCGTCGGAGCGGTTGGCGCGCATCAGGCCCGCCTGAACGATGCGGGTCAGCGGCGTCGAGTTGCCCGAGCAGACCTTGATCGCGCCCTGGATGTTGCCGGCGGAGATCTGCGAGCGAAGGAGAGCGACCAGCTTCTCCTTGTCGATGACCGCGCGGCGCAGGAACACGGCGCGTTCGATGAGGATCGCCATCGTGATCATCAGCAGCGTGAGGATGGGCCACATACCCCAACCGCCTTCGTGGAAACCATCGGCGAGAATCTTGAGAACGGTCATCCGGAGCCTCCTTCAGTCCTTCGGATTACTGCAGTTCGAAAAATCGGGAGAGCCAAACGCTCCCGCAGGAACGTCGTTGTCAGACAGCTGTCGCAAACCGCCCCGTCCCTGGAACGTCGGGCGGGTCAGTAGCACTTGCGGTGCCAGAACGTTTCGCCAGAGTTTCACGCCTGTTTCTGTTCGGGCGGCCGTAGCGTTTTGCCCCGACTGGGGTATTGCTCCACGCTTATCGGAAGTCCGGAACTCGATGACGCGGGCCTCGATCTGCGTCGTTACGTGCGCTAATAATGCGAGCGACAATACATGAGCGGCTTCGGCGTCACGCGAATCCTGGATCTGATCGTCATCGTCCTCCTCGCGACGGTGTTGCTGATTCCGCGTCCCGATGCGTCGGTGAAGCCGGCGCTGACGTTGGATCCGGAGCGGCGCGCGCGCGTCGCCGAACTGCAGTCGACGCTGATCGGACGGCCTGACGCCGTCGACGCGAGCGTCGAGCTCGCGAACATCTTTCTCGACGGACATCGCCCCGACTGGGCGCTGGCGACGGTGACGGCGGCGGCCAAGTATCACCCGAACGACTACCGCGTTCACCATCTGCGCGCGATCGCGTACGCCGATCGGTTCGAGGGTGAGCCGGCGTTCGCGGCTGCGCAGCGCGCCGCGGAGCTCTGCGACATGACGCCGCCGCCGGCGGGCGCGCCCGCGTGCGGCGACGCGGCCCGCAGCCGACTCGCGCTGCTCGCGTCGACGCTGGAGCAAGTCGCGAAGGTCGACATGAAGAAGCAGCCCTACCTGGCGAAGGAACGCATCTTCAAGTCGCTCCACCCGACCTTCATCCCGAAGCCGAAGACCCCTGGCGCGAAGACCGCCCCAGCGCCCGCCGCGAAGACGCCGCAGTAACTTCTCCCTCGCCCCGCGAAGCGGAGAGGGTCGGGGGGTCGGGTGAGGGGGCCGCGATTCGCTGCCGCCCCACATTAATGAGACGATATCGCCATGAGGAATGGCGTTCTGGCGTTGGCGTTGTTCATGGCAAGCTGCGGTGGTGGCGGGGGCGCGGGGACCGTCCCTCTCTCCCAATTCGGGGCGCGTTTCGTGGCGGCGCAATGCGCGCGCGTGTTCCGCTGCTGCTCGGTCGCCCAGGTCCAGGCGATCTACGGCTCGAGCGTGACGGACGAGAGCACATGCGTCGCTCAGCTGAGGCCACTCGGCGATCTCACGGCGACGCAGCTTGGCGAGCAGCAGAGCGGCGGCCGCCTCCGCTATGACGGCGCGGCCGCGGCGGCGTGCTTTCAGAAGATGGGAACCGCGGCCTGCACGGCGACGAGCAACGAGCCAGACAACATTCCCGAGTGCAGCGCCTACATCGTGCCGTTGGTCGAGACGGGCGGAGCGTGCAGCGCCGATCTCGAGTGCAAGACCGGCTTCTGCGATCGACCGGCCGTCAGCGGTGCGGACGGGGTGTGCGCGGTCGTACCAACGAAGGGCATGCCCTGCACCAGCCGCTGCGCGCCAGGCTCGACGTGTGATCTCACTGGAATGTGCGTCGACCCGAAGCCGGACGGTTCCACCTGCTTCGTCGACGAGGATTGCGTCAGCGGAAACTGCGACAACCCCAACCTGACGGGCGGAACCTGCGCCGCCCCGTCCGGGCCGACGTGCGGCCCGGCGGCCTGATTCAGCCCAACCAAAGATCGCGCGTCTGATTCAGCTCACGTCAAGTCGGGACGACGACCTTCGTGTCCATCACGTTCTGGCCGGTCGGCGCCGTGACGTTCGCGTCCTTCTCGGCCGTCACGATGACCGAGAAATCCTTGAACGCGGTCCGGGTCTCCAGTGAGCCCTCGAGCTTCTTGTTCACGTTCAGCACACCGACGTTCTGCGCCCGGCCCGTTTCGGGCTTCAGCCAGACGACGTACGTGGTCGCGTTGAACGCGGCCGACGGTTCCGCCAGGTGAGCGACCTCGACCTTCACGCGCGTGTTCCCGTCCTTCTCGTTCTTCACCTTTACCTTGCCGACCGCCGACGGGATCTTCTCGGTCGTGCTCATCGTCCAGGTCTGCTCGTGCATCATGCCCGAGCACCCACCTAACCCGAGCGCGCCGATCAGCGCGCCGCCGACACTCCAGCGTTTGAAACCTTCAGCTTTCATCGCGCACCTCCCCCAGGGATTAAGGCTGGTGAGCAACCGGCGTTCGACAAGCAGAAGCGAGGGCGCAATCCGCGGGCGTCTCTGTCTCTTCCTCTTCCTCTTCCTCAGCCCCAGGGCAGGATGCGCACGTCGCCGGGTTGATCGGTCCAGCCGACGTCTGCCGAGAGCCAGCGCTTCTCGAGGGTCACCTCGCCGGCGCCGGGACTGCGCGTGACGAGGATGTTGGTCAGCCACTCGGCGTCGTTGCGTTTGGGGAAGTCTCCGCGGACGTGCGAGCCGCGGCTCTCGGTGCGCAGGCTGGCCGCGCGGATGATCACCTCGGCGACGTCCAGCAGGTTGCGGTGCTCCAGCGCCAGCGCGAAGTCCATCGGCTCGGCGATGCGGATGCCGCTGGCCAGGCGCTCGCGATCGTCGGCGACGTATTGCAGAGCGCCCGCCAGGCTGGGGGCGTCCTTCTCGACGAGCAGCTCCTGCCACATTTTCCGCTGCAGCGGCGCCAGCAGGTCGGTCGGACGCGCGGTTCCGCGCGCCTCGCGCAGACGCGCCAGCGGGGCGTGCAGCAGGCGATCGAGGACGGTTTCGCCGGCGCGCAGGTCGGGCCGATCCTTGGCCGCCTCCGCGGCGCGCTTGCCGGCGCGCCACCCGAAC
>DATMZL010000979.1:0-3883 GCA_035607075.1 Polyangia bacterium | reverse complement strand
GCGGTCACGGCGTACCGCGCGCTCGACCGCAGGAGCGCGACGTCGGCGATGCGGCAGAACGCGCTCTATGCGGCAGCGCAGATCGAGCGGCGGCAGGGACACCCGAAGGCCGCGGCGTCCGACTTCGAGCGGGCGTCGGCGGTAGCGCCGCGCGGCGCGCTGCACGAGGACGCGCTGGCGGGCGCGATGCAGAGCGCGAGCGACGCGGGCGACAAGACGCGCGCGCGGGAGCTGGCGGCGCGGTACCTCAGGGAATATCCGCGCGGACTGACCGCGCCCGCCGCGCGCAAGCTCGCCGGCGACGGCGCGCCTTGAAAGGATCGTTCGCCGTCGTCGCGGCGGTCGCGCTGGTCTCCAGCGAGGGCGTCCGGTTCGACGGCGTCGCGCAGATGTCGCCCTGGCAGCCGGTCCACCTGAAACAGCAAGGCGGCGGCGAGCTGGTGATCGCGCTCGGCGATCTGACGCCGGTCGCGATCGACGGCTCCCTCGAGGCGAAGGTGATGGACGACGAGGGCTACGGCATCCGCACGCTGGAGCACCTGCGCCTGGATCGGAGCTGGGCCCCCGTGTTCAAGCTGGACGCCGGGTCGATGACGTTCGGCAGCGGCAACGCCGTCCACAGCGGCTTCATCGCCGACATGCAGTTCGGACTCTTCGTCCGGCCGTGGCTGGGGCTGTTGCTCACCGCCGGCGTCGGCGGCGCGGGCGACGAATACGGCGCGACGCTGACCCGCCACACGTTCGGGTTCGAGCTGCAGTCGCTTCCGCTGGCCGCCGGGCCCTTCCAGTTCGGCGGGTACGCCAACGTCGGCGCCGCCGCGATCGCGTCGACGGCCGACGGTGCGGGCGGCGTCGAATGGGGCAACGCGATCGGCGCCGGCATCCTCGGCGAGCTGCAGGTGTCGAGCCGCCTCGCGCTCACCCTGCGCGCCGGCGCCAACGAGGCGTTCTTCGACCGCAGCGGCACCACTTCGCCGGCGGAAACGATCACCGCCGGCATCGCGCTTTATTGACGGTTCTATCGGCGGGCGCGGCAGGCCCAGAGCTGGCGGCGGATGGCGTCGCCGTCGAGGGCGTCGCCGATCAGGACCAGCTCGGTCCCACGCGTAGCGCTCGCCCACGGTTCGCCGAACGAGAGGCCGCTGCGCGCACCGGCGCGCTCGAGGAAGCCGCGGCGATCGTCGCCCGCGACGTGCACGAAGCCCTTCGCGCGCACCAGTGCATCACCAAGGCCTTCGATCACGGCGAGCAACGGCTCAGGGAGCAGCGGTTCGGGATCGGTGTACGTGACGACGGTGAGCTGGCCGTGCGCGTGCGCGTGGCGATCGGCGCGCGCCATCCGGGGCGCGCCGCGCGCGTCGAGGAGCCACGGGACCAGCGCCGCCGTCCCCTCGTCGCCGGGCGGAAAGCTGGCGCGCTCGGCGCTCGGGTTGCGCCGCCCGAGCTCGCGGTGCAGCGCCACCACCGCGTCGGCCGCCGCGAGATCGAGCTTGGTCAGCAGGATCCGATCGGCCGCCTCGACCTGTGCCCGCGCCTCCTCGTGGCGCGCCAACTGGCCGCCGCCCGCCTCGGCGTCGACCACGCACACGACGCCCGCCGCGACCGCCGGCGCCGCCTCGCCGAGGTCCTCCAGCCCCGAGAGGATCGACCATGGCTCGGCGATGCCGGTGGTCTCCAGCAGCACGACGTCCGGGCGTGAGCGGCGGTTCACCTCGTCGATGGCCGCCCACAGCTCGGACTGCACGCGCACCTCGTGACAGACGCAGCCGCCGGCAAGCTCCATGACGTCGCCGGCTCGGCTCTTGATCAGGCGCGTATCGATGTCGATGCGCCCCAACTCGTTGACGATCACGCCGACGCGCCGGTGGTGCTCCCGACCCAGCACGCGGTTCAAGGTCGTGGTCTTGCCCGCGCCAAGAAAGCCCGTGAGCAATACGAGGGGCGGTTTTGGTTTCGCGTCGGCTTCAGTCTTCATCGCTGTCATCACCACGAGCGCGCTGTTTGCCCGGCAGCGCGGCCGGCACCGCCGCCGGTTCGGGGAAGGCGGCGGGGACGCACGCCTTCACGGCCGCGACGATCTCGGGCGTGGTCCGGTCCAGATCGACGGCGCACGGCCGTTCCGCCAGCGCGTCGACGGCACGCCGCGCGTAGTAGCGGACCAGCGGGAACGGGTTCGCGAGCTGGCGGGCGATCCCCGGCAGCGCCTCGGTCCGGTGCGCGTCGCCCAGCACGGACACGGCCACCGCTTGCTCGTGCGCACGGCCCCGCATCAACGTCGCGGGCAGCGGACGCGCCTCCAGCGTGCCGTAAAGGTTCACGAGCGCCGCGCGATCGTAACGGCGGCCCCACCACGCCTCCATCTTCGCGACCAGATCGCCGACGGTCTTGTCGACGTGGCACAGCGCGCATTCGAGCGGCCGATCGCGCTCGACGCGCACCGGATCGTCGGGCAGGCCGATGCGGTGGTAGCGCGTCAGCGCGTAGCCGAGGCCCATGTTCTTCTTCGGCATGTGGCACGCGATGCAGCTGCCGCCCGCTCCGGTTGGATCGTGGTGCGCGTGCGCGGCCAGCGCAGGCGCCGGCCCGTACTGCGGGTGGCAGCGGACGCAGACCGCGTTGCCCGCCGTCGTCGCCAGCCGGTCCAGCTCCGCGCGGCGATCCTCGGCGTGCGGATCGTGGCAGGTGGTGCACGACATCCGGCGCGCGCAGCCGCCGAGCAGGAAGTCGCGCGCCTCGCCCGACGTGATCGAGCTGCCGCCGGGCTTGCCGTTCCGCCGGCCCTCCCCTTCCCACGTGAACGGATAGCGCGAGAACAGCACCTGGTGGCAGCGCGCGCACACGCGGTTCACCTGCTCGGCGCGCGTGATCTCGCGGCCCGCCTCGGGACGCGCCTCGAGAAATGCGGCGCGCGGCCCGAAGTCGGGATGCACGCGCGGATCGACGACGTGCTCGCGGCTGCCGCCGTGGCAGGCCTCGCAACCGATCCCGATCTCGACGAAGTTGCGCGCGCCGAACCGCGAACGCATCTCGTGGATGCCGTGCAGGAGTGCCGTGCGGCGGTCGTCGGCCGCGCGCGGCGGCGTGCCTCCGATCGCGGCTACCTCGGCGGAGACGGCGGCCCGCAGCCCCGCTTCACCGTCCGCGCCGACGTCGAAGCGCCAGCGGCGCTCGCGCGGCAACAACCGATCGACGACCGTCCCCTGGTACGCGGGCGCGCCCGGCCCGGCCAGCTCGCCCCACAACGCGTCGAAGTACGGGACCGTGTTGTGACAGAAGACGCAGGTCTCGCTCCACACACCGCCGGCGCGCAACCCCGGACGCTCGCCGACCAGCACCGAATAACCCTTCAAGCGGAAGCTTCCGGTCTCGAACACGTACGACACGGGCAGCAGCAGCTCGCGCGGATCGCTGCCCCCTTCCTCGACGCCCACGAAGTCCTCGCGGTAACGGCCGCCGATGACGCGCGTGACGCGATAACGATGATCGCCGTACTGCGCCGACGTGAGATCGACGGTGCGGGCGCCGTCGTGTTCCGCGAGGCGCGCCGTGTCGTCCTTGAAGCGGAACGTCGGGGGCGGTTCACCCGGCCGTCCGCTGAACGGCGCGTGGATCCCGGCGCCCGCCGGCACGCGCGTCATGAGGTGCATCGGCGAGTTACGCCAGGCCGAATAGATGTCAGCGTGACAACGCGCGCAGCTCTCGGAGCCGGCGTAGTCGCCGCGCAAGATGTTGCTGGCGACGCGCGCTGCACCCGCCGTGCCGACGGTGGCTGACACGCCCGCCGCGGCGCCCGAGCGCGACGACGGGCCGTGGGTAGGACGGGTCGCGCCGCAGTGCGCGCCGAGCGCGGCGCCGAACACCAGCCAGAACCATCGGGGCACGT
>DATMZL010000572.1:0-14372 GCA_035607075.1 Polyangia bacterium | reverse complement strand
GGAACTCGCGGATCGAGATCGTTCCACCCTGCGCGAAGAACGGACGCACGCGCAGGTCCGCGTTCACGCCGACGACGCCCGTCGTCACGAACGTGCCGTTCGGATTGGCGGTGATCGACCCGTAGTTGATCCCTTTCGAGGTCAACGTCCGCGTCTGCGGCGTTCCCGACGACTGCGCCGCCGTGCGCGCCGCCGTGCGGATGGCGCGCAGGTCAGTGGTGATCTCGTCGCCCAGCATCTCCTGCAGGCCCAGCCCGAAGAGGTGGGGCGCGTCTCGGCTGTCCGGGCGCGTGAAGACGTCGCCGCCGTGCCCGGCCGAGCCGCGCGGACGGCCGTGACAGCCGGCGCATGAATCGACGACGCCGGCGCCGATGGACGCGTCGATCGCGATGTTGCCGCTGCGATCGCGACCGCCGAAGCCCTGCGTCGGCAGGAACTTGCGCTGAAACAGCTGCCGGCCGCGCCGGATGGCGCGGAACGGATCGCGTTGAATGATGTAGATGGATGAGAACGGCGTGAGGTTGTTACCCCGCCCCGCCCCGATCTGGCCTCCTATGTTCTTGTGAATGCCTTCGTTCACGGCATTCCCCGATATTTTTTCCAGCGTGTCGCGCATCTGCGCGTTGGCCGTCTCCACCGATGCGAGCATCAACGCACCGGTGGCGACTGCGACTGCGTACACCCGTAGCCTCATGGGGACCTCCTTCCGTCATGCGGAACGGGAAGAAAAGTCGCTCGCGCCGAGATCGGCAGGCGCATTTTCTCAAGAAAATCCGCGCGCTCGCGCGTTACAAAATTCGTTTCGCGCGCTTTTTCGCGTTACGAAATCGAGGACAACGAAGCGTAACGAGAAATTGCCAACTAATTGATCGCTTGATTTCAAAGTGCCGCAAACTGAAAGCACCAGCTCGACCGCGAGTCGCTCATGTGGCTGAGCTTTGCGGCCCGCGCCCCGGATCGAGTAGCATTCCGTCCGTGACACCCGATAGACAGGTGAACGGATGCGCATCGCGCTGACGCTGGGAGGCGTCGTGGTCGTACTGGCCGTCGCGGCCTATCTGATGTTCGGTCGCGGCCGCGAGATCCAGGGCGCCGACGCGCGCAAGCTGGTCGCGGCGGGCGCCCACCTCGTCGATGTCCGCTCGCCCGAGGAGTACGCGCGCGGCCACCTGCCCGGGGCGGTCAATATCCCGGTGCAGGAGCTGGATCGGCGCCTCGGGGAGGTCGGCCCGGCCGATCGCGAGCTGATCGTCTACTGCCGCAGCGGCCACCGCAGCACGCGCGCTGCGCAGGTGCTGCGCGAGCACGGCTTCACGAAGGTCCACAACCTGGGCCCGATGACGGCCTGGTAGCGGCCGCGCCCGCCGATCAGCGGCGCCGGCAGGCCGGAAACGACGCGCAGTCCGCGTCCGCGCAATCGACGCGGCCGTCGCCGTCGTCGTCGATCAGGTTGGCGCACAGTTCGACAACCCGCCCCGCGCAGTCGGGATCGGCGCCGTCCTGCAGCCCGTCGCAATCGTTGTCCCACCCGTCGTTGCAGAAGGTCTCGGGCCCGGTGCAGGTGACGGTGTATCGATCGAGGCGCGCAATCTCTCCCTTGGTCCCGAACAGGTACACCCGCTGCGGCGTGACCCAGAGGTTCGTGAAACGGGCCGCGACAGGCAGCGCGATCGATTCCCAGGTTCCCGCGCGCCGGTGAAGCAACCCGGTCGACGTCGTGATGAAGATGTCGCCGGGCCCGCTGCCGCCCACGCTCAGAAGGTCTTCGGTCGTGCCGACGTTGATCGGGGTCCAGCTGCCGTCGAAGTGAAGCGCGGTCCCCGTGGCGCCGACGGCGAAGACGTCCTCCGGCCCGTTTCCCCACACGTCGTTCAGGTGCTTGGTGGTGCCCGACGGGCGTTGAACCCACGCGCTTCCGTTCCAGTGAACGATGAGGCCGCCGCCGCCGACGGCGATGACGTTGCTGGGACCGCTCCCCCAGATGCCCCACGGCTGCGAACCGACGTAGAAGTCCTTCCAGGTCTGCCCATCCCAGTGACCGATCCCGTCGCTGTCGTAGCCGGGACCGCCAGACCAGACGATGAACACATCCGTCGGGCCGCTCTGCCACACGTCTTCTGCGACGCCGTATCCGCCCGTCGTGAACGCCGACCAGGTCGCGCCGTCCCATTTCACCGCACCCGCGCCAACGGCGAGCACGGAATCCGGGCCGCTGCCCCAGACACCGCCCAGGTAGCGATTCGAGAGCAAGTCGGACGACGGGTTGGTGCCGTTGAAGCCCAGTAAGACACCGTCGGTGCGCGTCGTCCCGTCGGGCTGCGTGACCGTCTTGTTGCCCACCGCGTACACGTTGTCGGCGTCGATTCCCCACACGCCGGTGATCCCGGCCGTGGCGGCGGACGTCGTCACCGACCAGCTTGTCGCGTTGCCGTGAAAGATCACGTTGGCGGGACCGACCGCGAAGACGTCCTCCGGCCCGCTCCCCCACATACCGCCGACGCTGCGGTCGCTGAACGGCGCATCCGACGGAATGTTCGCGATCGAGATCGACCACTTCTTCCCGTTCCAGTGCCCGATCAAGCCGGCGTTGTTGTCGCCGTAGACGTACACGTCGTCCGGACCGCTGCCCCAGATGCCACGAAACCAGGGCGCCGAGCTCGCGGCAAATGACTGCGTGGACCAGCGCGTCCCGTCCCAGTGCAGCATCCCGATGAATCCCGCCGCGAACACGTCGTTGGGCCCGGTTCCCCAGACCGTGTTGAGCAGCGCCCATTCCGGCGACGCCATCGCCGACCACGCCGTACCGTCCCAGTGCAGAACGGACGCCGTCCAGCCGACGGCGAACACGTCGTTCGGTCCGCTTCCCCAGACCGCGTGCAGATCCGACGTCTTCGGCGCCGCCATCTGCGACCACGCACCGCCGTCCCAGTGCAGGATGATGCCGCCGCCGGCCTCGAAGGCCGGTCCACCGACGGCAAATACATCCGCCGCGCCGGTTCCCCAGATGCCCATGAGAGTCGTGGTCGTGGGCGACGTCGTCGGCGACCAGGTCGCGCCGTCCCAGTGAAGGATCGTGCCCTTGCTGCCGACCGCAAACGCGTTGTCGCGGGCGCTGCCCCAGATCGCAAAGAGGTCGAGATTGGTCGGCGACGTCATCGCGGTCCAGCTTTCGCCGTCCCAGTGCAGGATCGCGCCGCCTCGACCGACCGCGAACGCGTCGCGCGGACCGGTTCCCCAGATGCCGGCGAGCGCACCTTGCGAATGCGACGCGAGCGACTTCCACCCGAGCTCGCCGCAACCGTCGAAGCCGGCACCGCACGCCGCCGTGCAGCCGAGGAACCCGCGATCGAAACCGAGGCCGACACAGCTCTGGCCGGCGGGCGGCGCGCCGTCGCACAGCTCGGGGCCGTTCTTGATCGCGTCGCCGCAGAAACCGGTGCAAGCGCTGACGTCCCAGGAGCAGAGGGGCGAGCACTTCAGCCCCGGCCCGTCATAGAAGCCCGCGGTCTGGCAGGTGGCGCTGCCCAGCGTGTCGCCGTCGCAGATCTCCGGGCCGTTTATGACGCCGTCGCCGCACGTTCCGGTGCAGGCGGTGACGTCGAACGTGCAGAACGGCGAGCACTTCAGCCCGGGCGTGTCGTAGAAACCGGCCGCCTTGCAGTCGGCGCCACCCAGATCATCGCCGTCGCAGAGCTCGGCGCCGTTCTTGATGCCGTCGCCGCACGCGCCCGTGCATCCGGTGGTGTCGAAGGTGCAGTTGTTGGGGTTGCAGCGAAGTCCGGTCGTTTCACCGTAGAAGTTGAGATCGAGGCACGTCTTGCCGTGGAGATCGGAACCGTCGCACTGTTCGGGATCGGTGCGCGTCCCGTCACCGCAGAAGTACGGCGTGCAGGCCCCGGCGAGGCAGCGTCCCGGCGCGCCCGCGACAACGCAGCTGGCGGCCTCGGCGTGCCCCGCGCACGCGCTCTCCTGCGCGCGGTCGACGCAGCGATGATTCTCGTCGTCGCAACGGCTGCCCTGGGGGCAGACGCGACCGTCCTCGCACGTGATGGACGCGGGCGAAAGGCACCCCGCCGCGATCGGCGCGAGGACGATCGCGCCGAGGCAGACCAGCGTCCGTAGCGCCGTCACGACGCCCTGCCCGAGCATCGCCCGTGCCAGCGCGAATCGACCGCCCGATCGCGTGGTTTCGCCGCTGATCGCGTAGCGCTCGGTCACGCAGTTTGTCGTCGGTCGGGCAATCTGTCGCGCGGCGGCTACCGCTTCTCCAGCGCGTCGATGATCCCGGCCACCATCGGCTTCGGCTCGAGATCTGCGTTGAACGGCAACGGGTAGTGGGGACCGGGACCGCGCAACTGGCCCCACTCGGCGGTGTTCAGCCACGAATTGCGGTCGCTGACGCCCCAGAACGTGATGCCGGAGCAACGGTCGACCGCGACGCACGCGGCGACGATGTCGTGCGTGATCTCGCGCTGGTGTTGCAGCTTCTCGTTGATCTCGCCGGGCAGCGCGCCGACGGGGACGTCCACCTCGGTGAACTCGATGGCCAGCCCCAGCGCCGCGTAGCGTTCCATGTTGCTGCGAATCTTCTCGGCCGACGGCCACTGGCGCGGGTCGACGTGCATCTGGAACCCGATGCCGTGAATCGGAACGCCGGCTTCCTTCAAACGCTTGCACAGCGCGTAGGCCGCCTCCGACTTCGGGACGTCGATCCCTTCGATCTCGTAGTCGTTGTAGAAGAGCTGCGCCTGCGGATCGGCGGCGTGCGCCAGCCGGAACGCCTCCTCGATGTAAGTCGGGCCCAGCACCGCGAACGGCGAGTCGTCGCGCAGCTGGCCGCTGTCGCCGTTGGCGAGCGCCTCGTTCACGACGTCCCACTGCGCGATCTTGCCCTTCCAGTGGCCGACGACGTTCTGGATGTGGCGGGTCATCGCGGCGCGCAGCGCATCGGGCTTCAGGCCCTTCGCCCAGAACGCCAGCTGCTGGTGCCAGACCAGCGTGTGGCCACGAAACCGCATGCCGTTCTGCGCGGCGAAGTCGACCAGCCGATCGCCGGCGTCGAACTCGAACGCGCCGGGACGCGGCTCGACGGCGTCCCACTTCATCTCGTTCTCGGGCGTCAGCGAATCGAACTCGCGCGCGACAAGCGTGCGGATCTGGGCGCTCCCCAGCATGCTGCTCATCAGCGCGGTACCGATGCGGCGGTTCGCGGCGGCGCCCGCCTGCCGCAACGGTTTGAGGTTGGACGCCGGGATCAAGTTTCCACCGACGGCGGCGCCGCCACCGCCCGCGCCCGCGTCATGGATGATGCACCCCGCGAAGGCGATCGCGGCGACGACGATCATCCGCGGGGACCGCTGAGTAATCTTGGCTCGCATCGCGGTAACTTCGCACAGATCGCGGCACACGCGCGCGCGCCGACGCCAGCGCCTTCATCGCGGCCGCGCCGTCACGAAGATCCCGGGCTTCGGGCGCAGCGTCACCAGCGGATCGATCGTGACCGGACGGCCGGGTTCGAGATCCAGGCGCAGGCGCCGCGCCACCGTCGCGAGCACGATGGTCGCTTCCATCGTCGCGAAGCCGGCGCCGATGCACAGGTGCGGTCCGCCACCGAACGGAAAGTAGGCGTAGCGCGGGCGGCCGGCGTCCGCCTCGGGCGCGAAGCGCTCGGGATCGAATCCTTCCGGATCGTCCCACAGCGCGGGATCGTGCTGCGTGACGTAGGGGCTGACCAGCACGCGCGACCCCGCCGGGATCGCGAAGCCGCCGATCTCGTCGGGCGCGTCCGCCGAGCGCGTGACGACCCACGCGGGCGGGTAGAGCCGCAACGCCTCGTCCAGCACCATCCGCGTGTAGCGGAGACGCGCGAGATCCCCCGGACCGGCGCCCGCCGCGCCGTTGCCGTTGCCGCCGCCCGGCGGCGCCGCATCCACTTCCTTCTCCAGAGTGCGCCGCGCACCCGGGTGAAGCGACAGCAGGTAGAACGTCCACGACAGCGCCATCGCGGTCGTCTCGTGGCCCGCGAGCAGCAGCGTCATGACCTCGTCGCGCAGCTGCCGATCGCTGAGTCCCTCGCCGGTGTCCTCGTCGCGCGCAGCCAGCAGCATCGACAGCAGGTCGCCGCGATCGGCGCCGTCGCGGCGGCGCTCGGCGATCAGCGAGAGCACGACGCGGTCGAGCGCGCGCAGCGCGGCACGGAAGCGCAGGTTCTTCGGCGTGGGAACCGCGCCGGGCAGCGGGAACAGCGCGGCGAGCTTGTCGATCGTGTGGTGCAGCACGACCTGCAGCGCGCCACCGACGGCGTCGGCCTCGTCGGTCAGGTCGCGATCGAACAGACAGAGCCCCAGGATGCGCAGCGTGAGGCGCGACATCTCGGGGACGATGTCGACGGGCGCGCGCGCAGCGTCACCACCGCCGCCCGTGCGCGCCAGCCGCTCGACGAAGTCGGCCGACGACGACGCCATGATGCCCGCAAAGCCGGCGAGCCGCTGCTTGTGGAAGCTCGGCTGCGCGAGCCGCCGGTTCCGCCACCAGGGCGGGCCCGTCGTCGTCAACAGGCCGTTGCCCAGAGTCTCTTTCAGCGCGTCCACGCTGCGCGTCTTCCGGCCGTAGTTGTCGGCGTTGTCCTGGAGCACGCGCTTCACGCCGGCGGGATCGCTCACCAGGAACACCGACCGGTTCCGGATCATGAAGCGCGCGACGGCGCCGTACGTGCGCGCGGTGCGCACGAGGAAGCTGAGCCGGTCGCCGCGGAACTCGGGAAGCATCCCGAACAGCGGGTGGCCCTTCGGCCCGGGAGCGATCGCGCGCGACGACGACGCGGGCGGGACGGCGGTGCTCACGGCCGTCAGTATGACCGACGACCTTGCCGATTCGGCACCAACAGCGCGCACGAACAGCGCCAGCGTTGCACAACATGCGCGGCACATCCGGCGCGCTACCGCGAGATCGCGCTGACTTGCGGTGGCATGCGAGATGCAAATCGCACAATGAGTCGAATGAGCCGGACAGTACCTTCCCAGCCTTCCCATCCCCATTCGAGCGAGATCAGCAGCGTCGTTCGTCGCGTGCCGCGCGCGCCGATGCGGATCCTGCTTGCGAACGGCGACCCGGAGCTGCGCCGGCTGATCGGGATGGTGCTGCGCAGCGACGGCCACGAGATCGTCGAAGCGGGCGACGGCAGCGAGCTGCTGGAGGCGATCGCGCCGCTGGTGATCGACGGCGACCGGCCGTTCGACCTCATCATCTCGGCGCAGGCGATGCCGGGCCTGCCCGGCGTGTCGGTGCTGGCCGGGCTGCGCTCGCGGGGGCGGCGTACGCCGTTCGTGCTCCTGACCGGACACCCGGTCGTGCAGTCGCAGGCCCGGCGGCTGGGCGCGGTGGTGCTGGACCGACCGTTCGACGCCGCGACCATCCGCCGAGCCGTCCAGCAGGCCGAGGATCTCGTCGCCGATCGCGGCTGACGCGCGCGCGACCCGGTCCAGGGCGTCACGTCTATGATGATGACGACGCCCATGACGCTGCCCGCTCGCCTCGTCGCCTTGTTGACCGCGGCGACGACGTTCGCTTGCGAAGCGACGCACGCGCAGTCGGGCGGCGAGGTGAAGATGCCGGTGGCTGCGCGTGCCGAGGCGCCGAAGAGAGCTCCGGTGGCGACGGAGGGTCTGGCGGGAAAGCTCGTGTCGCTCGGGTACATGGGGCTGTTCCTAACCCTCGATGACGCCGAGCTCGACCGGTTGTGGCGGCAAGACAGCGGCGGCGCCGCGCTCGCCGCGCTGGTCACCGATCCGTCGGCCGACGGCGAGGCCAGGTTCCTGGCTGCAGAAGCGATGTTCCGGAAGCAGCCCGGGTACCCGTCCGCAGGCGACGTACCCGGGCTGCGGCCCGTCTACGTCGAAGGGCTCCGCCGATCACAACTGGCGAACATCTGGGGAATGCCGGGCGAGGCCGATGGTCCGGCCGGCCAGCATCTGCTGGCGCTCGGCGAGCCCACCGCCGCCCAGCTGGTTCCCTTGCTCCAGGACGGCCGCAGGATCTTTTACGCCGGCAGCGAGGATGCGACCGTCGGCGAGGCCTACGAGTATCGCATCAAGGATCTGGCGGCGTTTTTCATTGCGCGACTCCGCAACCTCCCGTACGCCGTCCGCAAGACGCCGGTCGAGCGCGACGCAGAGATCGCGCGGCTGCGCGCGGCGTTGTGAACGCCAGCGGCGAGTACCAGCAGCACGGCGCCGGCGCGCTTCATGGCACCTTGTGATACAGCGGCGTGAAGGGTGGCGCCGGATACATCGCGAACCACCCCGCCGATCCCACGTCGGTGCTGGTGATGATGGTCGCCGGCGCGACAGCGCCCGACGCGCCGAGCTGCGTCGCATCGAAACGCGCGAACTTGTTCACCTCGTGTGCGAGCCACAAGCCGCCGTCCTGATCGAACGCGATCCCGACGGGCAGCGTCGAGACGTCGGTGGTGATCTGAACCGCCGGCGTGATCGTCTTCGAACCCGTTCCCGCCTGCTCGGCGGTCGTGATGCTCGCGATCGTTCCGTCGTAGTTGACCCACAAACGTCCGGCGGCGTCGAACGCCAGGCTGATGGGCGGCGGCAGTGTGCCGATGACCGGCGGCGACGACTGCGCCGTGATCGCGAGATCGCTGCCCGTCCCCGGCGTCGCGAGGTGCGCGGCGTCGATGCGGACGACCGCGTCGTCGTCGTGCGCGGCGACCCACAGGTTTCCCGCCGCGTCGAAGGCCAGCCCCTGCGGACTGTTGATGCCGGTCCGTTCGACAGTCGCGGTCGGGCTGCCGCCCGCCGCCGCCTGCGCCGCCGTGAACATCACGACCTTGTCCGCAGCGACGACCGACACCCACAGGTTTCCCGCCGCGTCGAAGGCCAGCACCTTCGGCCCGGGAACGCTGGCGCCGAACGACGGGCTGTCGATGATGACGTCGGGCAACTTGTCGCCGTCGCTCGCGAACATCGCGGCGGGGTAGCGAGCGACCGGCGGATCGGCGGTCGTGCCGCCGAGCACCCACATGTTGCCGGCGCGATCGAACGTGAATCCGTCGGAGCCGCCCGTGTTCGCCGAGACGTCCGCTGCCGTCATTCCGCCGGCAGCGACCGCGGCGGGCTCGAACCCGAACATCGTGAAATCGCGGGGCGCGTTGCTCACGCCCGCCCACAGCTTGCCGCTGGTCGGGACCAGCGCGTACTGCACGTTCACGACGGTCGTCGCGCCCATACGGACGCACGCGATCTCGGGCGTGACCGTGGCGGCGTACACCTGGCTGGTGATGCCGGACTGCGGTGACGTTACCGGTGCGGCGGTGATCTCGTGCGGCCCCACGGCCGCGGTGACCATCGTGCTGCCGGTCTGCGTGCCGGCGACGCCTTCGATGGTGATTGCGGCCGGATCGTGGCCGCTCACGACGATCATCAAGGTGCCGTCGCCGCTGCCGGCCGCACACGTCCCGCCGCCCGAACCGCCGCAGCCCGCGAGCACCGCCGTAGCGACAAGCAGCGCCGCCAGAACGGCACGCCGCATGCCGCGCGCCCGATCGGGCTCCCCCATGGACGAAATCAAATCAGGAACGTCCCGTCGGGTCACGTTTTTCCGGGCGGATCATTTCGTTAAGCCTATATACTAAATCTCGGCCCCCCACCTGATCGCGCGAAGGCGACGGCAGCGACGGGACACTGACGAGATGATGAAGCCCCCCTCGTTCTGGCTCAAGACCATGGCTGCGTTCGCCCTCGCGGGGGCGCTCGCCTGCGGCCCAGGCGCGAGTGACGGCGGTGGAGGCGGCAACGGAACGGGCGGTCCCTCGACCGGGCGCGGCGGGACGAACGCGGCCGGTGGCAGCGGCGGCACCTCCGCGGAAGGCGGGAGCGGCGTCGCGGGCGACGGCGCGTCGGGAAGCGGCGGCAGCGCCGGATCGTCGGTGACGGGGACGGCCGGGGATGGAAGCGGCGGCGGCACCGCGGGCGTCGGCGGCGACGGCGGCACGGGCGGCGGCAGCGCGGGCGCCGGAAACCCGCGCGGCGGCGCCGGCGGGACGAACGCGATCGCCGGACGCGGCGGCGCCACGGGTGCGGCGGGCGCCAGCGCGGGGCGCGGCGGCACGACAGGCGCCGCCGGCGCGGCTGCGGGCCGGGGCGGCACGACCGGTGCGGCGGGCAGCGGACCGGGCGGACAGCCCGCCTGCCCCGGTACGACCGGAACCACGCCGATGGCGCCGCTGGCGCTCACCGGCAGCCTGGGCGCGCACGATCCGGCGGCGCTGGTCGTGAACAGCTCGATCTACCTCTTCGCGACGGGCCTCACCGCGAAGACGTCGACGAACCTGACCAGCTGGACGGGCGGAAGCAACCCGCTGAACCCGCGCCCCGCGTGGGTCGCAACGAACGTTCCCGGCGCGACGAACCTGTGGGCGCCCGACATCTCGTTCTTCGGTGGGATGTACCACCTCTATTACGCGGCCTCGACGTTCGGCAGCAACAAGTCCTGCATCGGCCACGCGACGAAGACCGACATCGCCAGCGGCAGCTGGGCCGATCAGGGCACGGTCATCTGCTCGAACATGGGGAGCAGCGACAACTGGAACGCCATCGATCCGAACGTCGTGATCGACGACGCGGGCACGCCCTGGATGGACTTCGGCAGCTTCTGGAGCGGGATCAAGATGATCAAGCTCGACGCCGCGACAGGCGGACGCGCGACCGACGACATGACCGTGTATTCGATCGCGGACCGGCCGGGCGGGCGCGGGGGCCCGGAAGGTCCGTGGATCATCAAACGCTGCGGCTACTACTACCTGTTCGAGTCGTGGGGCGCGTGCTGCGACGGCGCGTACGACTACAACATACGCGTCGGCCGTTCGACGTCCGTCAACAAAGACTACGTCGACAAGACCGGCGCGAAGCTGCTGGGCGGCGGCGGCGGAACGCTGGTTTCGCAGGGAAACACTACCGTGCACGCGCCCGGCCACAACGCCGTCATCGTCTACAACAACAAGACGTACAACCTGTATCACGCGCTGAACGCGTCGAACGGCAACGCGTCGCTGCACGTCACCGAGCTGGTGTGGGACGCGGACGGCTGGCCCGTCCAGCACGACCCGTAGGCGGCCGCCTCACGAGGAGAAGAGCAGATCAGAGATAGCTGCACACCCGCGCTTCGCGCGGGAGCAGCTAGTGGCAGCTGATCGTGAACATGTGCGTGTGCGCGGGCGTACCGGCAGACGTCGACGTCACCGTCACCATGCCGCCGCCCTTCAGCGTCGTCAGGTTCGCCGGCTCGAGCGTCACCATGTGCATGTGACCCAGCACCGCGCTCGTGTCGAACGTCTGCGCCGTCGTCATGTCGAGCGTGCTCGCCGGGATCATGATCGTGTGCGTGTGATCGGCCGCCGCTTGCGTTTCGGGCAGCGGATCGGTGCACCCCGCAGCCGTACCGGTGCCGCCGTTGCCGGCGTTTCCGTTCGTTCCCGCGGCGCCGTTCGTTCCGGCGCCACCACCGCTGGTGCCGCCGTGTGAAGTGCCGCTGGTGCCGCCGTGTGCACTGGTGTTGTTGTTGTCGCTGCTGCAGGTGGCGGCCGCAGCCGTCGTCCCGATCAGTGTGAACGTCAACGTCAAAAATTCCTTACGCGTCATCTCTTCGTTCTTGGAACCCATGTGAGTGCCCTCCCGCTGCGCGAGCGCGCATGACGCTCGCTCAAGGAAGGCACTTTGTGCACGCGCGACCGTAACGCAACGGCCGCGTCCGAATTCGCGGATCGACTTAAGGGTCGTCCCTGTCCGTCGATCTGCGGCAAGATGCGAGGAGGAAAATTTAAATGGGCTGGTACGCGACAATCTCCGGGGGCGTCGAATACAAGTACGGCAACGCAGTCACCGTCGCGAACGCTTGTCGTCTTGGCACCCTTTCAGTGACGCCCCGGATGAACGCCCTCGACGAGGGCGGTGATCGTATCGAGGACGACGACATCGAGTTCATGGGCCCGCTGCAAGCGCGAATCAAGCAACTGGGCCTGCCCTGGAACCCCGACATCGTGTTCGACGAGAAATACAACGAGTCGGTCGCGATCGAGCTCGACGCAACGCCGCGCGCGCTGCTGAAAAGATTCGGCGAACAAATTTTGAACAACAAGGAGTCGGTGCTGACGGCGATCGCGAAAACCGTCGACGACGCTCCCGAGATCGTCGAGCTAGGCGTGACAATCGAATTCGACTGGTCGCTGCCCATCGACGATCATCAAAAGCTCGTCGATTGGCTGAACGCCGAACTCGAAGACGACGTCGAGAAGATCTCGCTCGAACTTCTCCGTCGGGGGACGCGCGGCGACGGCAACTGGTATGTGCCGACAGACGAGCTTGACGACACGTTCGACGCGCTCGAGGACGATGACGCGCGCCTGCTCGCTGTGCACGCGCTGGCCCAGGCGGTGCTGTCCGGCGAGAAGGTCTCGGTGGACACGCCCGACGACGACTTCCAGCTCACCGTCTGGAACCGCGACGGCATCGTCGACGAAGACGATGACGAAGAAGACGACGACGACTAGCCGTCTTCGAACGACGACAGCGCGCCCGCCAGCTCACTCATCGCGTGCCCGTCGCCGCGTCGCCTGCACGCCTCGATGCCGCGCTCGAACACGGCGCGCGCCTCGCCCCGTTCGCCGAGCGCGATGAGCACGTTGCCCGCGTGCAGGTACGCAGCCGTGTAATCCGGATGCTCGCGCATCAACGTGTCGAACTCGGCGCGCGCCTCCGCGAACTGGCCGGCGTTCTTGTACTCCTGCGCCAGCCCGTAGCGCGGAAACGGATCGCCCGGGCGTGCCGCGATGAACTTCTTCAGCGTCTCGACGCGTGACACGAACGATGCGTCCGATCAGATCGTGCGCAGGCGCCGCTGCGGTCCCGGGATCTCGTCGGGTCCGCCCTTGTCGGACATCGACACGATCCGATTCTGGGCGTCGACGTGGACGACGATCGGCTTCCAGCCGCGCGCCTCGGCCTCGTCATTCGCTTCGGCGAACGTCGCGATGATGACGATGTCGCCGGGCTTCGCGTGGTGCGCTGCGGCGCCGTTCACACAGATGACGCCCGAGCCGGCCGGCGCCTCGAGCGCGTACGTCTCAAGCCGGCTGCCGTTGCTGCGGTTCCAGATGTGAACCTTCTCGTACGGCAGGATGTCCGCGGCGCGCATCAGGTCCGCATCGATCGTCACCGAGCCCTCATAGTCGAGGTCGGCTTGCGTGACTGTGGCGCGGTGAATCTTCGACTTGAAGAGGGTCCGGCGGATCATTTCTCACCTCCGTCCAGGCCGACAGCGCCGGTCCCGGCGTGGTTTCAAACGCAAGGATACGACGGAAGTGAACCAAGTCAAAGCGCCGGGGAGAGTGGGCGGCGTCTTGACGGGCTCAGCGGGATACCGCACGCTGACCAAGGCGTGCAGCGACGATTCCATCACGTACTCGGCGTCGACCTCGGCGGTGGCAAGGGGAAGAAGACCGCGCTCGCCACGCTTCGGGTCGACGGTCCCACCGCGACCGTCGTCGACATCGCGCCACGTACCGGTGCGGTCCCCTTTTACGATCCGACGCTGCTCGACACCATCCGCGGGTACGGCGAGGAGACGTTGCTGTGCATCGACGCGCCGCTGACGCTCCCGCCTTGTCTCCGCTGCCTCGTGCCGGTCTGTCCGGGTCAGGAAGCATGCGTCGATCCTTCAGTGGTCGAGATGCACGCCCTCGCGGCCGAGGCGGTCGAGGCGAGCCGCGGCGCCAGGGACGGCTTCGCGGCGCGCGGCCGCGACACGCGGCGGGGCAAGCCATCGATCACGCCCTACACGCAGCGAACCACCGAGGTCTACCTGGCGTGCAGCGCCGGCATCGCAACGCGTGAGGGTCTGGGCCAGGGAACCGGTCCGCTCGCCGCGCGCGCCGCACACCTCGTGCGTGCGCTCGCCGATCGCTTCACGCTCAACGAAAATCTGATCGAGGTCTATCCCAAGGCAACGCTGCTCGCGCTGGGTCTCGGCACGCCGTTCAAGAAGCACCTGCGCGAGCGGGAGACGCGCGCGCGCGTGCTGGAATCGCTGTCGGCCGAGCTGCGTTTCGGCCCGGGTGTGTGGCGCGAGCGGTGCGTCCAGAGCGATCACCTGTTCGAAGCGGTGATCAGCGCGTTCACCGGATTCCTGTGGGCGCGCGACGGCTGGTCGCTGCCTGCGTACACGACCGCGCGCGACGCGACGGCGCGCCTGCGCGACGGCTGGATCTGGACGCCGCCGGTGACGGCGGCGTCGGCACAAGAGAAGTCGGCGGCCGAGGGGTAGCGGTCGCGCGCGAGCGCTGCCGCTCGCAAGGCTTGCCCTCACCC
>DATMZL010000578.1:0-8278 GCA_035607075.1 Polyangia bacterium | reverse complement strand
CCGTGCCCGCTGGCCGGATCGGTCCCCGCCGCTTCATAACCCCGAGAGGCACTGAAGACGGTAACGCCATCGCGCGCGACGACGTCGTTGTAGATATATCGATCCCTCAACTGCGTACCGTCTGCAGGCATCTTGAAAACGCCGCGGAAGAGGGGATCCGGCGGTGTCCCTATCTCTTTCCCGGACGCGCACGCATCGACGAGAAGCAGCTTCTTCCTCGCCGGGGAGCGAGCGGCCACTGCTTGGAATCTCGCGAGGGGGATCCAGGCCTTGGGATCGGTGGGTGCTGCGCCCGAAGCAAGAATCTCGACATCAGCGCCCTTGTGAGTCCCGTGTCCGGCGACGAAAACAACGATGGTGTCGTCGGGCCTCATGAGGTTTTCGAGCACGCGGGCTGCGGCATCGATGCCGGCTTCGGTCAGTGGCGGTTGTGGAATTGGGATCCTGAACCCGACCCGAGAGAATGCCTTCCCGAGAGCGCGCGCGTCGGCACGACCCTGGATGCCTTCGCCATCGGCTCCAAAGCCCACGAAAAAGAGACGCCCGCGATCGGCACGGTTGCCAGCAGCATCCAGCGATTCGCGACGCGCCCATAACCCATTCGTTCCAACCGCAGCGATATCGACATGATTGGTCCCAGGGCCCAGCGCGACAGTGTCGACGACCTCCGCGCTGGTACCGGAGATATTCTTGCCGGCGGAGCCGTGAACCGGGACTCCGTTTACGTAAGCGTTGTAGGCCTTCAGGCCTTGGTCAGCCTTGACGGAGAACGCTAAACGTAAGTTGGCGCGTGGTGTCCCGGCATCCCGGTACACCGAGGGATCGACGACAATTTCCGGGGCGTGAGAGACGTGAGCAGCGGGTGCTGCGCCTTTGACGTCCAGCCCAAGTTCGTGAAGACGCTCTTGTTGTTTCTGTTCGAAATAAGTTGCGGGATCTGCGGGATCCATCTTGAGACGGCGATCGGGTTGACGCTCTGGCATAGGCTCCGACCTCAATGCCCGGATCAACTTGTCCGGGCGGTTTGCAAACAACGCAGTTTGGTCGAGGGCAAACGCCTGTGCTCCCAATGTGGGGACGGCGAGGCGCTCGCCGTGTCGAGAGGAGTCGAAAAATCCATCATCCGTGTACGCCAGCCAATCATCATCCTGCAAGACCAAAACCACGGATCGTCCCGTGTCGGGGTTCCAGATCCTGGCGGTACCGTCGTCCGACGCGGATACGATGTGTCCAGCGTCTGAAACTGCGACGTCGGTTATTCGCTGGCTATGACCGCGGAGCTCTTTGAGCTTTCCGCTTGAAACGTCGATTCTCCCGACCTTGCCGGAATATCCTCCAACCACCGCAGTCGCGCCGTTGGGTGACAAGGCCACAGCGGCGACCCCGTCAGGTGCATCGACCAACCGTTCCGGGCGGCCCGAATCGACATTGAATATTCGCACAACCTCACGCTGCGCGGTCAGGTTGAAATCCCAAAACGGGGACGAATCAATGTCGTCCGTCAAGTAGCCAACGAGGAGTCGGTGCCCGTGCTCGTCCAGGGCCAGGCCCAGGCACATCCACGGAACGGCGATCTCCCCGAACTTCTTGGCGGTAGACAGGTTCCACAGTTCCACGTGGCAGTCATGCTCCCTCGAGTCGCCCACGCGGGCCATCCGAGCGCCGTCGGCCGAGATCACTTGAATGCCGTTGGGCCGCGGGGCGGGCAAGACGGCCTGCGAGGTTCCGCCGATCGGATCTCCCGACGTCGTCCCGTTGATCACAACCCGGCAGCCTCGGCCCGGAAGCGAGCAAGTCGACAATATGACGGATCGGGCCCAGGCGCTGAAGATGTTGGGAGGGTCAGGGGAGGCGCTTGCCCATCGCAGCGGCGACAGCTCGACGCCGTCGCCGACCCGGAATGGCACGACACCCTTGGCATTGATTGAGATGACGATCTGCGCGTCGGCGCTCAGCGATTCGATCGGTCCATCCACGTGCGCCACTTGAAGGAGTGCTGCCGATTCCAGATCGTATGCCCAGACCCGATCAGTCGTCGCGATCACCCCAATGCGGCGCCGTTTACCGGCGGGGTCCAATTCTGCCAGCGCAGCGAGACCGCGAATCGTGCCGGTGTGCAACGAGACTTCCGCTGTTTCGATCAGTTTCGCGTCCCGCGCGCTCCAGGATCGCGCGAAGAGACCGCTGCTCGTGGTCCATACCGTCAGAGCGCGCTGCCCATCCACGCTCGACGCCAGGACAGCAGCCGGGCCCAATGGGTCGAGCTTCGTCGCGCCCGGAGATGCGGTAAACGCTACCCCGTTCGGGACGGCGCCGTCAGTGAACCATTCGAATTTTGAGCCCTGCGCGAACGCCAGACGGCCGTCCGCGAAGGACGTGACCATGTAGGGGGTCGTGCTGTCATCGCCTCCCGTCGGCTTGAGGACGAGCTGAACGTTGCCGCTCTCGGTCGCTGGGACTCGGTAGATCGCGTCTTTCGTGCTGGCCAGGATGCTGCCGTCACGATCGAACGCCACACTGTCGACGAAGGCGTCGTTCGGCAAATCTACGCGTCTTGGCTTGTAGTCCTTGGAGCGCGTGTCCCAGATGAAGAGGCCTGTGGTGGCGTAGCGAAGTACTGCGACGCGGACTCCGTCGGGTGCGACCGCGACACCCCGGACGTGGTCGTCCGTTGCAGTTTGGATCTTCGAGCCATCGGACGCCGAGCGCAGTGACATTGACGAGCCGTCTTCCTTCGTGGCGAGGACCTTTCCATCCGAGGACAGTGCGGCGCGGTGCACCTCGGCCAGCAACGTGCAGCGCCCACTCTGGCTGCCCAGGATCGGGAAGACGCACAGTTGGCCGTCCGCGGAGATCGATCGGACCTCGCTCGAATCCGGCGACAGCGCGAGAGCAAGGATCTTGCGTCGATCGAGGGGACTCCCTTGCGAAAAAGAACGGCCGAACGGGATCTCCATTCGGCGAACCAGAACCTGCCGCTGCATGTTCAGCACCAGAATCACGCTGGTGTTGGATCTGTCGCCTACGTCAGTTCCCAGCGCAGCGAGCAGTCCATCGTTGGAGATCGCCGCTGCCACGACGCGCACGTTCGCCGAGACGCTTTGAGGGACGAGCACCGCACCATCAGCGAACGTCTGGCCGGCAGTGCCTTCCACCACCGACGGGCCCAGCTGCGGCGAGCTGGCGCATGCGGCCAGAAGAGTGCAACCGAGCGCGGTCGCACGCGCAGCGCCGACCGTCACCACACGTAGCTCCTCACGAGCGGCAACACGATCTCGACGATGATCGAGACGTCGGCCCAGCGCTTCGGCCCTCGCGTTTGGACTTCAACGTCCAACCCGGGCCAGCCGAGCGCAGCGAGGAATCCAATCTCGCCACGCCGGTTGATCGTCGTGCCCAGCTTGGCGCCCAGCAAGCTTTCCTTGTCGTCACCATGTAGCGCGACGGCGAGCTCGGCGGCTAGGGGACGGCGAGCTTGGAGGCGACCGCCCAATGACATCGAGGTGAGCCATCTGCCGCGTCGGTATTCAAATGCTCCGCTTCCGCGCACAAAGGCGTCATAACCAGAGGAATCCTCGAACTTGCCGTAACCGACAGGGGCCACGGTCAGAAACCCCACCACTCTCGTGAAGGTGAACGGCACCTCTGTTTGGTACTTCAGTGCCTCCGTGCTCGCGCTGTCGCCGAGCGGCTCGGGCGAGGCAGCGCCTTCGTCGGTACCTGCAACCGGCGACGGATGCGCGACGAGGTGCCTCGACGAGAGAACGGCTGCCAGCAAGGTGCAGAACGCGGAGACGTGGCGCAGGCCGGATCGTCTGGAACCACCACCATCGACCTGCCAGCTCGGATCCTCTCTCATTCGGGTGCGCCTCGGCTCGATCAACGGCCAGCGCTTGTAATATTCGCGAGGTTTTCATGCCTCCGCGGAGCCGGTCAAGTAAGCAGCTCGCTCTCGCACCCGGCTGGCTGGACGCTGCTGAGTCGTAGGGTTCAGCACGATTCGTGCGCGCTGGCGCGCCTCGACAGCCGCCTGTCGGGTCGACGACAATAGGGCCGATGCGAGGGCCACTCGGTGATAGCCAGGCGAGGCCGAGAAGACGGTTCGGCTGCCTGGGCACGTTGCTGAGCCTCGCGGCCCTCGCCATCGTCGGCTTCGCCGTCTACGGCGCGTTCGCTTTTGTCGTGGCGCCGTGGAACTTCAACTTCGGCGGACACTTTCACCCCTTCGGCGGCTGGCGGGGGCGCGCACGCTTCCACTCCGCGACCACGGGCGGCGCGTACGACATGTGGCTCAGTTTCGACGTCACCGTGCCACAGCGCCAGCGATCGCCGCTCTCAGGCACGGCGGTCCTGTGCACGCCGCGAGGCGAACGACTGGTGCTCACCCTCTCCGGCGACATGCCGCGAGACCACGGCGCGGATCTGGCGAACGTACCGTTACATCTCTACCTGCACCGGCTCGCCCCGCTGGCGACCACGATGGAAGCGCGGCATCCGCACATCGATCTCTACGGCGCGTTCGGCGATTCGGTCCTGACCGTCGAGGATCGCGGCAGCTTCGGAACGGCGTTCGCGGCTGACGGCACCGTTCGCCAGTCGCTCGCGAAAGTCCCGCACAGCGAGGAGAACATCCACATCACCTTCAACGAGGTCCCCGGCGTGCTGGCCCCCGATTGCTCGAGCGCCGCGCGCTGAGGTCAACGATCAGTGTTTGATGTTTACGTGGGCGCTGACTGCTTGCGTCTGCGGAGACTCGCTGTTTACCCTCGTTTCGGAGGAGGTTGTCGATGGTGTTGCTCCGATCCGAGGCCGGGCCGCTCGATTACGAGTTGCTGGACCAGTCGCAGAAGCTGGTCTTCGACGATCTGCTCGCCTTTCTGGCGGACGCGCTCGGCGAGCTCGATGCAGCGAAGGCCGAGCGTTCGGCCGGCGCCGTCGCACCGTCCTTCTTCACGAGCACGAGATCCAGCCGCACAGTGTTCCTCTCGGGCGGTCGCGGCACCGGTAAGACCACGGTGCTCGCGTCGCTGGAGAAAGCCCTCGCGCCCGGTTTCGGCGCGGGAGAGAGCCATCCTTCTTTACCGCAGATCCGCGCCCGAACGGTGTGGCTCGAACCGCTCGACATGGAGACGCTGCCCTCATCCGTGAGCCTGCTTGCCGCGATCCTCGTGCGCGTCGCGAGCGCCACGAAACGTCAGGGTTATGAGGAGAGAGAGCAGCGCGGCGCGTTCGGTCTGCTTGGTTCCGACGCGCAGCTCGACGCCTTCGTTCGCCTGGAGGCGTTCGCCGCGAAGGTAGCGCTGGCCTGGGATGGAAACCTCAAGAAGCGGGAGAGCGCGTTGGATCCCGACGCCTACGGCGTCGAGGCCCGCCGTATCGAGGAAGAGCGACTGTCGGTGAACCGGGATTTCGGGAAGGTCCTGGACGACGTCGCTGCCGCGGCGTTCAGGCCCGACTCGCTGTTCGTGCTTCCCATCGACGACCTGGACCTGAACCCCGCGACCACCGTCGAGATGTTGCGGCTCCTGCGCATGATCTCAGTTCCGCGTTTGTTTGCGCTCGTCGTCGGTGACATCGAGGTGGCCGAGATGGTGATGGCGCTGAAGCAGTCGAGCCATCTCGCCGAGGCCGCGGGCGCGGCTAAGGGTGGCGGCTGGTGCGCGGTCCCCGAGGCGGAGGCGGCGCGCAAGGCGGGCCAGATTGCCGCGCAGGCGGTGCGAAAGCTCGTGCCGCCCCACCAGCGGCTGAGCCTGGGAAACATGAAGCCCTGGGAAGCGCTGGTCTTCCGTCCCATTGGCCATCCCAAGGAGCCGAGCTTGCTCGGCCTTCTCGAGAAGGTCGTTTCGCCGATCGCCTGGGATGGCGAGACGGTGGATGGCCTGAAGGACCCGAAGCCTGGCCAGCGTTTCGCCGACTTCTTGTTTGCGAACCCATTCTTCGAGGGGACGGTTGGCGGCAAGGCAGAGGGCTCGGAATTCGAACGCGAGCTCGCTACCGCCCGCACCCTGTCCGAGCACATCGCCTACTCGACGATCACCGCGCTGGAAGGACCACCGCGGCGCATCGCCGATCTCCGATACACGATCGCCCGCGTCGCCAACGTGCAGGCGCAACTGGCCGGCGGAGGTTCGAAACAGGCGCCCGACGAGCGAAGGCAGGAGCTGATCGATCGCCTCGTTGACGTGTTCAAAGGGATCACCATCAGCTTGCTCGCGGAGGAGTCGGCCCTGTCACCGGACGAGCGCACCGCAACGACGGCGGCCATCTCGGGCCATGTCGACGGTTGGGGAAGTCTCTTCGTGAAGTCACGCCTCGAGCCCGCGCTGTACTGGACGTTCAGCCAGACGACGAGCGATTTCAGAGGGTGGGAGTTGCGGCTCAGCGTGAAAAAGCGGAGTGGATGGACGTTCGCACTGCGACGGCCTCCCGATCAGTCCAGGACAAAGACCGACGGCAAAACGGCGTCGGTCGAGCTTTCACCGGCGGTCGCGTCCACCCTCGCGGTCCTCCACGATGTCTGGGCGCTTGGTCCGTTCACGGACGCATACCGATCGCCCTTTGGCCGGGCGTTGCGCGATGTCTCCTGGGTGACGGCGGAATGGAAGCAACTCGACGTTTCCTGGACAGTCGCATGGCCACGGCCGCGCTTCGCGAGCTTCTGGGAGGCGGACATGTTCTCGGCCATGCTGGCCACCGACCCGGCGCAGTTCATACCGGGAGTCGACGAAAACGAGGACCACCGCCGGGATCTGCTCGCGTTCTGGTGGCTCGCTGTGGGGACCGGCCTGGTGGGCAGAGCTCCCAACCTCGCGGGCGAAAAATGGTGGTTGCGACGGGACAGCGATGATCTTCCCGCCTGGGGCCGGCTCATCGAGAACCTGGAGAACTTGACCGCGCCCGCGGCGACCGCGAGCGAAAGGGCGGCGCGTTCGGAATGGCTTCGGCGCGTCGCCTTGTTCATTTGCCCGGAGCACGGATTAACGAAGCACGCGCGACACATGTTCCAGGGCTCGAAGAAGCTGCAGGCGCACTGGACTGGCGATGTGGCGGAGCTCGACAAGCGGAGGACGGAGAAGCTGGCGGACTGCCCAGAGGGGCTGCGAGACCTCTTTCTGCGAGAAACACCGTGGGGCAAGCCTCCCCGGAGCGCTCCGGTCGTCAACCGGGCCATGCCGTAGGCGAGGCACCGTTGGCCTCGACGAACGAGCTCGAAGGATCGCCGGGCGGAAATCTCCGCCAGGCGTCGATCCCGTTCGATCACGTGGTCGCGGAGATGGCGGCGTTTCCGCTGGCGTCGGAGGCCGCCCTCGCGAACGGGGCCCACGCGCTCGATCGCATGCTGGGCGATCCGGCGACGAAGCGCCTCTGGCGGGCGGCCGAACGCCACATCATCGGTTCGTTTCCGGCATTCACGGTGGACGAGCTGGTGGCGGTGCGCGACCGCGTCTGGTTCGGCGAACGAACCGTCCAGGTGCAACTGGATCGCTACCTGACGAACGTCGCCCGCTGGTTCCTCGACGTGCGCGGTCCGATCGCCGTCCCGTCTCTCCCGGACGATCAAGCCCCGCACGGCGCAAGCGCGGACGCCCGCGCGGCGCTCGCCCGCCGCGGCTGGCGCTGGCTTTCGTTCGCGCTTCCGCCCGACCTGTTGCGCGCCGCCCTCTGGGACAATCAGGGCGGCCCGCTCGCCGTCGAGCTGGTTTCGCCGGCCCTCGATCGGCACCTCGCCGATCTCGGTTACGCCGAGACGCACCTTCACCTCGGCGCGGCGCTCGACTTCCCGACGCTGTGGTTGGCGCTGCTCTTTCGACTCGCCGACGCGAAGCTGCGAAGCGACGAGTTTGCCGCACCGGGCGCCGCCCTCGACGAGGGCCGTGACCTCGCGCCGTGGTTGGTTCGCGCCGCCATCGTCCGTTACGTTCTCGCCTCGTACCTGGTTTCGCGCCGGCCGAGCGAGACGGTCGGCGGCTTCGTCGCGCGCGCGGCGCGATCGCTTCCCACGAACGCGGCGGCGCTGCTTCCCCTTCTGCTGCGGGAGGTCGCGGCGGGCCGCCTGACGTCGGGCGCGTCGTTCGCAAGTTGGGTCGGGCTCTACGCGCAGCTCACGCGCGTGACCGCGCAGAGGGGCCTTCCCTCCGAGCTGGACCAGCTTCCCGCCTCCGATCCGCTCTGGAACGTCGGCTTCGTCGGCGGCCTCGCTGACGCGCCGGAGGTCCGCTGGGTCGCGGCATCGCTGTCCTTCCTGCGCGAGAATCCGGCGAACCCGGAGCGCGTCGCG
>DATMZL010000593.1:0-2719 GCA_035607075.1 Polyangia bacterium | reverse complement strand
TTGAGATGGTAGCCCAGCTCGCGGATGCGCTGACCCAGTGCGTGCCGGCCGCTGTGCTTGCCGAGGACGAGCCGGCTCTCCGGCACGCCCACGGTCTTGGGGTCGATGATCTCGTACGTCGTCCGCTCCTTGAGGAAGCCGTCCTGGTGGATGCCCGCCTCGTGCGCAAAAGCGTTGGCGCCGACGATCGCCTTGTTGGGCTGGACGGAGACGCCGATGATCTCCGTCAGCAGCCGGCTCGCCGGATACAGCTCCGTCGTCTTGATGCCGGTCTCGAGGCCGATGCGGTCCTTGCGCGTCGCCAGCACCATCACGACCTCCTCCAGCGAGCAGTTGCCCGCGCGCTCGCCGATGCCGTTGACCGTGCACTCGACCTGGCGCGCGCCATTCTGGACCGCCGCCAGCGAGTTCGCGACCGCCAGCCCGAGATCGTTGTGGCAGTGGACGCTGACGACCGCCGACGAGCCGAGCGCCCTGGCCACCTCACCGATCAACTTGCCGTAGTCCTCGGGGACCGAGTAGCCGACGGTGTCGGGAATGTTGACGGTGGTGGCGCCGGCCTTGACGACCGCGCGCGAGACGTCGATCAGGTAGCCGACCTCGGTGCGGCCGCCGTCCTCGGCGGAGAACTCGACGTCGTCGACGTACTTGCGCGCCAGCTCGACGGCCTTGGCCGCGTCCTCCAGCACCTGCTCGCGCGTCTTCTTCAACTTGTACTTGAGGTGGATGTCGCTGGTGGCGAGGAAGGTGTGGATGCGCGGCGGGCTCTTCGCCTTGTCCAGCGCCTGCGCCGCCCGCTCGATGTCGAGGGCCGTGCAGCGCGCGAGGGCGGCGACCTTCACGGGCAGCGAGCGGCTGACGGCCTGCACCGCTTCGAAGTCGCCCGTCGACGCGATCGGAAAACCCGCCTCCATGATGTCCACGCCCAGCTCCGCCAGCTTGCCGGCCATGCGGACTTTCTCGGTCGTGGTCATGCTGCAGCCGGGCGCTTGCTCGCCGTCGCGCAACGTGGTGTCGAAGATGAAGACCTTGTCGGAAGTCGTCGCCATGTGGTCAATCTGTCGCACCGGTTGAGATTGGGCAAATTTATAATTATTCGCGCATCTATAAGTACCGCTTATCGCGGGCTGGGCTAGGATGAGCTCGTGGAGCTGTACGCGCTGCGCGTTTTCTCGACGGTGGTCTCGGAGCGAAGCTTCTCGCGCGCGGCCGAGAAGCTTTTCCGCACCCAGCCCGCGGTGTCGCTGGCCGTGCAGCGCCTCGAGACCGAGCTGGGCGAGAAGCTGATCGACCGCGACATGCGCGGCGCCAAGGAGCTGGTGCTGACCGACGCGGGCCGGGTCGTGTTCGAGCACGCGCGACGCTTCAACAACCTCGAGCTGGAGCTGGCGTCGGCGCTGGCCGAGCTGCGCGATCGCTCGGCGGGACGACTGGCGATCGGCGCCAACGAATCGTCGACGCTCTACCTGCTGCCGCACATCGAGCGCTACCGCGGACGGTTCCCGAAGATCAAGGTGCAGATCCGGCGCAGCCAGTCGAGCAAGATCCCGGCGCAGCTCGTCGAGGGCGATCTCGAGCTGGGCGTCACCAGCTACGATCCCGGCGATCACCGTCTGGCCACAAAAGTGCTGTACACCGACGCGCTGGCGTTCATCGTGTCGCCGAAGCACCGGCTGGCGAAGCGCCGCAGTGTCTCGATCGCCGAGCTCGGCAAGGAGACGTTCATCGCCCACAACGTCCTTTCGCCTTATCGCGACGTCGTGCTGCGCGAGTTCCAGCGCCACAAGGTCCCGCTGAACATGGACGTCGAGATGCCGACGCTGGAGACAATCCGCCGCCTCGTGCAGGCGGGCGAAGGGGTCGCGTTCCTTCCCCGCATGTGCGTACGCCAGGACGTCGAGACCGGCGCGGTGCGCGAGGTGACCGTCAAAGAGCTGCACGTCGAGCGCAAGGTTCGGCTGCTGTACGCGAAGGCGCGCACGCTCAGCCATGCCGCGAAAGCGTTCCTCGACCTCGTCGACGACGCTTGACCCAGCGATCGTCGGCGCCAGCTTCGACCGTGGAGGGTAAGAAAATGCTTTGGACCATCGCGGTCATCATGCTCGTGCTGTGGGTGCTGGGCCTCGTCAGCTCTTACACGCTGGGCGGGTTCATTCACCTGCTGCTCGTCGCGGCGATCGTGCTCGTCGCGGTGCGGCTCATCCAGGGCAGGACGATAACGTCGAACCCCTGACGCCGCCGTGGCTGTCGCGGCGGTGTGCGTGCAATGTGCGGGAAAGTACGTAAGTTCGCGGCCGCGCTGATTGTCAGTGCGCGGTCGAGCGGTGAGCTTTAAGATATGCGGGTTCAAGTGGCTGGTTCGCCTCCGCTGGTTCCCGCCTCACTGGACGCGTCGGTCGCGTGGGCGGCGCGCATGGCCGCCCGGCGTGCGCACGCGGATTGGCGGCCATCGTCCGCGTCGCGCCGCTTCGGCATCGAGCTACGCCGCTTCGCCGGTCCCGCTGTCTACCGCGATCAGATCGCGCACCTGCGGATCGCGCACCTGACCGACCAGCACGTCGGCCGCATCACGCCCTTCGAGGTGCAGATGACGGCGGTCGAGATGACCAACGCCGAGAAGCCCGACCTGGTGCTGCTGTCCGGCGACTTCGTCTGCCACAGCCAGCTTTATCTGGATCAGCTGACGCAGCTGATGCGCGGCTTCGAAGCGCCGGTCATG
>DATMZL010000720.1:0-4077 GCA_035607075.1 Polyangia bacterium | reverse complement strand
CGACGGTTACGCGGTCGTCGATGACGAGCAGGGCTTGCACCAGCCGATCACTTTCGCGACGCGCCTGTCGCCGCGGGGTATCGTGGAGCGCGTGGAGATCATGGTGTACCGCGAGCCGCGCGGCGACGAGGTGCGCGACGTGCGCTTCCGCAAGCAGTTCCAGGGAAAGACGTCCCAGGATCCGCTGCGCCTCGATCGCGACATCGATGCGGTGAGCGGCGCGACGGTGTCGTCGGCTTCGCTGGCGGTCGGCGTGCGGCGCGCGACTATCCTGGTCGAGGAGCTCGCGCTCGGATTGTCCACGCTCGCGTCGGCGCACGCGGCGGCGCCCGCAGGCGATAGCGCGGCTCGCCCGGCGCCGGTCAACCGTTGACGCGCGTCGATCCGGGCGCGCGCGGCGTTCGCGCGCGTGTCGGGATCGGGGTCGTGTTTTACGTTCACCTGGCCGCGGCGCGCGTCGCGTGGGCGGAGGAGGGTCGGCTTCCCGTGCCGTGGCCGACGGCGCCGGGGGAGGTCGTGCCCTACGCGACGCCCGAGCCGCGTAAGCCGGCGGCCTCGTCGCCGTCGTCCTCGTCGTCCTCGATCACGACTGCGCCGCCGGCGACGGCTGCGACGACAACGACTGCGACGACGACGACGGCGCCAACTACGCCGACGGCGACGGCGACGACCACGACCCCGTCAGCGTCAGCCGCCACGCATGTGGGGGCGATTGGGGAGGGGGTGGTGTTTGTCGACAAGGACGACGCCGAGTGGGATCTGAGGCGGTTGATGGTGGCGCTGACGCATCGGCCGACGGATTGGCTGCGGTTTCATATCGAAGCGGGCATCGAGCACGCGGACACGTTCGCCGCGCAGCAAGCGGTCGTCGAGCTGGCGCCGACGCCGGCGTTTGGCGTGCGCGCGGGCCTGTTGCTCCTGCCGCTCGGGATCATCAATCAGCGGAACGCGCCGCCCACCTACCTGACTGTCGATCGCCCGCTGACGGATCAGCTGATCATCCCGACGATCTGGCGCGAGCTGGGCGCCGGGATCTTCGGCGAGCTCGGGGGCGCGCTGCGCTACGAGCTGGACGTCGTGCGCGGGCTCGACGGCACCGGATTCTCGGCGCAGGCGCCGCTCGCGGGCGGGCGCGGCAACGGCATCGGGAACGGAAACACAGGCGCCGCCTTTGCGGCCCGGCTGGAGCTCGCCGGGCCGGCGGGGTTCGTGATGGGCGGCAGCGGCTACTACGGCTCCGCCTCCGACGGTAGGCCGGGGCTGGACGGGGTCAGGGTCGGGATCGTCGAGGGCGATGCGCGCCTTCGCAGCGGCGGGTTCGACCTGCGCGCAGAATTCGCGCAGTTCTTCATCTCGAATTCGTACCGCATCAACGATTACCTCGGCCTGCTCGGCCAGGACGCGATCTCCAAGGTCGGCCGCGGCAGCTACGTGCAGGCCGGCTACGACGTGCTACGTCTGGGCGACGCGGACACGAAGCAAGAACTGCTGTTTTTCGCCGCGTATGAGAACGTGAACCCGCGCAGCGCGATGTCGCCCGACAACTTCAACCTCCCGACGATCACGCCACCGGGCGAAACGCCGCCCAACGCGCCGTCGCCCTCACGGTCTTTCGCGCGCGCCGGCATCGTCTACCGCCCGCTGCCCGAGCTCGCGTTCAAGGTCGACTTCCAGTACGCGATCGACGGCGCGCTGCCACCGCCGGCGCCGCCCATGACCCTGCCGGGCGCGCCCGGAACGCCGCGTCCGCTCGAACAACATCTCGCCGAGGCCGCGCGCGGAAAGACGCGGCTGGGCCTGGCGATCGGCTTCGCCTTCTGAAAGTCGCATGCGGCAATTCTCTTCGTCTGGCTTTCGGCTGTGGAACCTGGGGATCGAAGCGAAGATCCTCTACACGACGTTCTGCGTGCTGACGCTGGCGGGCATCGTTTCGTCCGCGCTCTATTACGGCGATCTCGTCGGCGCGGGCACCAGCGGCATCAAGACCTACTACGCGGGCGAGGCGCCGCGACCGTCGCCCGCGCCCGTCGCTGTCCCCACACCGGGCACGCCGCCGACGGGGCCCGCGATCGACGTTCCCGAAGACGAGCCGGGCCGGCCGCCGATCGTCGTTCAGATGACGTATCGCAAGCTGCTCGAGGTCACGCATTTCCATTTATTCACGATGCCCGTCGTCTTGCTGATCATCGGTCACCTGTTCCTGGCCACGGGCCTGGGCGATCGCGCCAAGCTGTTGTGGCTGATCGGCGCAGCGTGCAGCGTCGCGGCGCACCTCGCGACGCCGTGGATCGTCCGTTACGGTGGCGGCGGTCTCGCGTTCCTGCACGCGATCACGGGCATCGCGCTGACGCTGACGATGTCCGTGCTGACGATCTATCCTGTCGTCGCGATGTGGCGCACGAAACCGCAGACGCGCGGCGGCCAGACCTGAGCCGCAGCCGCGAACTAGGTCATACGCGCGCCGCGGATACCGGATGACCTGGACATACACGGGAATGCGCTGGAGATACGTCTGCGCCGCGAGTGCGGTCGCCGCCATTGTGTGGCCGCTGACGGGATGCGGCGGATCGGCCAAACCCGACGAGGCGAGGGGCAATCTGCTGCTCTCGGACGCGAACAACTACCGCACGATGGCCGACCTCACGATCCCGATCGTCGACACCACGGCCGCGACCGACGCCGACATCTGCTGGGGCGCCGTGACCAACGATCTCCAGTGCCACCCGGTCTCGGCGACCGCTGATCTGGACAACGTTTCCCTGCTGCGCATCTCGCACTTATCGAAGGATCAGGTTCGGGCGCGGGTCGCGGCCGGCACGCTCTCGCAGTCCGACGTCGCCGGGTACGTCGACTTCAAGACCGATCACAGCACGACCTGCACCAAGCTGTCGAAGCTGTCGTTCTTCGGTACGGTCATCGACGTCCCGTCGCAGTACATCGAGAGCGCCGACTACACGTACCTGATGTTGTTTTCGAAAGGGACGACGCCGGGGCAGGGCGCACGGACGATGATCTTCCTCAATCCGACCGCCGGCTCGCCGAACCACCAGATCGACGCGCCGACCGGCTGCGGGATGCTGGACTTCACGGCCGATCTCTCGTCGCTCACCAAGCTGGCGGTCTCCGCGGCGGGACCCTGGGTGCTCGACTGGCGTGACATCACGCGCGACGGGCAGAACAACGACGTTCCATTCGAGAAGATCGACGGCGTCACCATCGGCTTCTACGCCGGGTTGACCGTCCCCGATCTGGAGGCGCGGATCTTCGACATCGAGCTGATCGCCACCAACTTGTGGGACATCCCGCTCGAGAGCGGCCGCACCGCAGATCTCGCGACCGCGACCGAGCGGACGACGCACGAGACCTTCGCAGGTTTCTCGCGCACGGACGCCGGGACCTGGATGCTCGCGCTCACCTGCAGCCGCTGCCAGAATCCGGCCCCGGTGTTGCTCACCATCCTGGAGCCGAGCGCGGGAGCGACATGAAGCGCGCGCTCACGCTCGTCGCGGCGGGCGCGACGTTGCTTGCGGCCGCGTGCGGCGGCGATTCGCCCGACGCGCGGCGCCCGATGAACGTCGTCGCGACGGTGAGCGATCAGATCGCGACCGTCGTGACCGTTACCTGGACGACGATGGTGCCGACGACGGGCTACGTCGAGTTCGGTCCGACCGGCAAGCTGGGGACGCGCACGCCCGTCGAAACGACGCCCGCGCTCGACCACACGGCCGTCCTGCTCGGCCTGATCGCCGACGCGCCTGCCTTCTATCGCGCCGTTTCTGCCGAGAACGGCGCGATCGTCGCCGCCGGTGGCGTGGCGACGATCCGGACCGAGCCGCTGCCCAATACGCTGCCGGCCTTGAAGCAGACCGGGAGCGGGTTCGAGGGGTTCGTGGTCGTGCCGATCCTCGGCCAGACGACGGCGGTCGTGATCATCGACGCGACGGGAAACATCGTCTGGTACCACCGCGACGATCGCATGCTGGACTTCTACCGCGCGCGGCTGTCCGTCGACGGCAAGAGCCTTCTCTACAATGCGGCCAAGATCTCGGGCGAGCCGTCGCCTTCGTCCGAGCTGGT
>DATMZL010000805.1:0-11159 GCA_035607075.1 Polyangia bacterium | reverse complement strand
GCCGCGCGATCCCGTGCATGATGAAGACCGGCGGCTGGGCGGCGAGCGCCTCGTACAGGTCGTGCCGGTGGCGATCACGTGCGCGCCCAAGCAGCGCACCCGCCGCCGCCAAGCTCACGCACGCGAGCAACAGCGTCGCCGCGCGCGGTCGCCGTCGCCACGCCGCCAGTACCAGGGCGCCCGCGCCGAGGCTGGCCGCGGTGGGCCACAGCGCCAACATCGCTTGACCGAGAGGTGGGCTGATGCCGCGCGGGCGCGCCAGCGCGAAGTCGATCGCGAGCACGGCACCCCAGACGAAGGGCATCGCCTTCGATTCGACGCACGCCGCGAACACGATCAGCGTCGCCGGAACCACCACGACGAAGCGGGCCACCGAGATCCCCCAGTGGGCCCGCAGGCCGGCGAGCTCCCGACCCATGAGGGCGACGAGCGGTGCGGCGGCCAGCAGCGCGATGGCGACCACCACCGTCCGCGACCCGGGGCGCGCGATCAGGCGCCTCATTCCCAGGCCAGTCGGTGCGAAGACCAACAGCGCCGTAGGGCCGAAGTCACCGTAGTCCTGCCACATCGGCGCGTGATCCGGTCTGAGCAGGGTCGCGAACAACGCGCGCCCGGATGCGGTCGCCGCGTCGGCCAATCCTGGCGCGCCGGCGTGCAGGCGTAGCAGCTGATCGTTGCCCCTGAACAGCTCGTGGCCGGCGATGCTGACTGTGAGTGGATAGAACGGCGATCCGGTCTCGCTCCACGCCGCGAGGTAGCCGCGCGCTGCGACGACCAAGGCCGTCAGCGCGCCTGCCACCAGCCACGCTGTACGGCGTCCGCGTGCCTGGGCTGATCCGGCGCGCGGACCCAGCGCAACCCACGCCAGCAGGAGCAGGACCACGGCGAGCAACGGCAGCCCGCTGGATTTGCACGCGGTAAGCCAGCCGAATGCGGCCGCCGCGACGAACATCTGTTCACTTCGGCCGTCCCGCGTGGCCGCGACAAGCCCCACGACACCCAGCAGGAACGCCGCGAGTACGGCGTTGTCGACATAGGTCGAGACGCCGATCGACGCCACCGTCGGAATGAGCGCAATCGCCAGGCCGGCGTAGACGGCGGACCGCCGCTCTGCACCGAGGATCCGCGCCGCCAGCGCGCCGGCAACCGCAGAGAGCAGCCAAATCCCACACGCGGCCGCCGCGAGAAGACTATCGTCGTGCGTCGCCAGCATCGCCCACGCCCAGGGAACTTCGCCGCCGTGCGGGAAGAACTGGAGGTAGCGCCATTGATCAGGGGCGCGGTCGATGAACCACGCGCCGTCCTGCACCCAGCGTCCCGGTTTGAACGCATGGTAAAGGAGCGCGTCGTACGCGAGCGGAGGGGCCGCCATTCCCACCCAGAGGCGCACGCCGACGATTCCGGCGGTCGCGGCCAGCGCGACCCGACGCGGCCACGTCGACCAGAAGTCGCGCGCCACGTCGATGATCAGGCGCGCGTCGGCCTGCGCCACGACGCGAGCGGTGGCGCCATCCAGCGCGCGATGAAGCGCAACGGCCAGCACCAGCCACGCCGCGAGCGCGATCGGCAGACGAAACAGACCCGCGGTCACGAGCAACGTGAAAACAACGATCGCCAGGCACTGCGTGAGGACGAGCGCGGCCGCGATGCGCTCGACCGGCCTGTTCGGCGCGCAGATCCGACGCGCGATCAAGTATCCCGCCCACGCGCCCGCGCCAACCATGACCGCCGCCATCGGTACGCCCAGCGCGTGCGACACGGGCGTCATCGCGATCGGTGGGACTCGGCCATCGGTTCGTGATCTGCGACCGCGTCCAGGTCCTGCTTCACGCTGGGCGGGAGTGCACTCGAGAACGCCCGCAGCGCACGCGCGAGCTCCGGCGCCACGCGCGGGTCGACGGCGAAGAAGCTGAGCTTCTTGTCTCCGACGGTCACGCGCGTGGCGATGGTCCAGGTTCCCATCCGGCGCCACGATCGCGGCAGCCCGCCGACGGTGTCGAACCACTTCTCGTACGCGATCGCGATCTCGGTGTGGTGCGCGGCCGTGAAGGCGTCGATGCCGGCCGTGTCGTAACCGGGTCCGCGCTCCGCGTCGACGACCTCTCGGGAGGCGAGGCCGTACAGATCGAAGAGGTCGATGTCCGCGAGGTAGTCGACAACGCCGATATCGTTGAGCGCGATCCGGCGGCCCGCGAAATATTGCTGCACGAAGCGTCCCATCTGGGTGTGCTGCGCGTAGATCTCGCCGGCGGCCACCGGGGTCCGGACGTGCGCTTGCGCAGATCGGGTGATGCAGGGCGCGGCCGCGACGAGCGCGACGACGAGGCCCACCGCCGCGTGCTTCGGTCGCAGTGCAGGCATGGCTCGCACCGCGCTGCGCAGGTGCGGCCACGCCGCCGTGAGGGCGACGCTCCAGATCGCGAGCAGGTACGCCTCGTAACGATAGAAACCGCCGCCGCGCGCCATGAGCATGTGCAGGAGGCTTGCGATCAGAACGACCACGATCATCGTCGACCACGCGGCGTGCAGGACACCGCCCCGCCGGCGCGCGACAAGCAGCGCGCCCCCGCCGGCCAGGACCGCGACCAGAAGATGGGGAAACAGGACGGCCGAGATGCCGAAGTTCGCGGCCAGCGTCGCGAGGGCGCCTCCCAGGCCCGAGTGCGGCACGCTGGCTTTGAGCACGATCGAGGTCGGCAGGAAGTACCAGCCGTGGCGTAGCGAATAGAGCCCATACGCGACGACGGGAACAAACCCGGCCGCGATCACGAACGTGGCATCGGCGATCCGGCGGCGCGCCCCCAAGACGAGCGCGCCGGCTCCGACAAGGAAGAGCCCTTCGTATCGAGCCGCCACCAGAAGCATCGCAGCGAGGACGAGAGCGCCACGCCGCGCGCTTGAACCGACCGTCGGCGGATTGATTACCGCAACCAATGCGCTCGCGAAAAGAATGGCGGCGGTGGCGTGCAACAGGTGCTCGAGCCCACACAGCGCCACGGGCACGACAGGCGTGAGGAGCACCAGCGCGACCAGACCGACGGTCCGCGCGGCGGGGCTGACGTCGAGCCGACGCAGCCCCCGATCGGCTGCGACCAGCAGCGTGACGGCGAAGATCGCGTTCAGCGCCAGCGGCACGAAATGGTTCACACCGAACAGGCGGTAGCTCGCCGCGAGCAGCAGCACCCAGAGCGGCGACGACGACGATGACGTGAACCCGTTCGGGGTCACGCCCCACACGCCGTGCGTGACCAGGTTCTTGGCCATCGCCATGTGGATGTACGCGTCGTCGAGCGCGTAGACCAAGTGCCCGTCATTGCGGGCCAGCGACAGCGCCAGCACGCCGACGGTGATCGCGGCCAGCAGCGTCAGCGCCGTCGCCAGCGGTCGCGGTCTCAGCGCCAAGGCGTTCACGGGTCCCGTCCGAGATTGTAGAACAGCGCTCCATCCGTGAGGGAGCGGTCCCGCGGCTCAGGTGTCTACGCGGGCTTCAGCGCGCAGGCTGTCTGAGCAGAAATAGCCGCGATACCGCGCTTCGCGCGGGGGCGGCTAGTGGCAGTTCGTGCTCTGCCAGAACAGCTGCGCGACTTCTTCGGCGCTGAGCGCGCGGTTGAAGATGCGGGGCTCGTCGATGACGCCGTCGAACATGCTGCCGCCGGCCGAGTCCTGGCCGAAGCGAACGGGGTTCGTGTTCGGGGTGACCGAGCCCGCGAACGTGGGCTGGGTCGCCTGCAAACCGCCGTTGAAGTAGACGCTCATGGTCACGCCGTCGTACACGCCCGCCACGTGCGTGAACATGCCGGCGGGCACGGGGTCGATCGAGGTGACGGCGTCGCGGCTGACCCACAAACGCAGCTGGTCCCCGACGATGTCTAGCAGGTAGCCGTCGCTGCCGAACGCGGTCGCCTTGTCGAAGATGCGGCCGCCGAGCGCGGTCGGATTGATCCAAGCGTCGATCGTGAACGCTGCCGTCGGCATCAGGCTCGGATCGTCGGGAACGATGACGGATGAGCCCGGCATGCCGGTGAGGCCGAATCCTTGATTCTCTTCGCCCGTAACGAACGAGACCGCGCCGGCGGTGGCGCCGTCGTTCGATCCAACCGCGTCGTCGTAGTCGCCGTCGGCGTGCCACCAGCTGATCATTCCGCTCACCGCCGTGCAGCGCGGATCCACCATCGCGCCGCCCGTGCCGGCCGTGCCGGTCGTGCCCGCGGTGCCTGTCGATCCGGCCATGCCCGTTCCCGTTCCCGTGCTTCCGCCCGTGCCGGTCAGGTGGGGGCGGCCGGCCATGCCGCTGTCATCGCCATGATGATGGTGATGACGCTTGTGGTGGTGCCCGATGTGACGGCTGGGGTCGCCGTGATGAAACCCATCGCACGTCAACAGCGCATCGTCGGTCGTCGTGAGATCGTCCGACTGATCCATGCCGCAGCCGGCGCCAATCAACGCAAGAGAAGTGAGTCCTACGAATGAAGCCACGAAGGATTTCATGCTGACCCCCGCGGATACAGTATCACGGTTTACTAAATCGCAGAACTAATTCACAGGAATCTTCGTTGCCAATGTCGGAGAATTCGTTCAATTACGCATGGTTCACGTTTGTTCATGTACGACACGTGGCGCACCCACGATGGCGCCCTTATCCGACATCCACGCCATGCTGAAAAACCCGATGGTTGTGGAAAAGCGCCACGGTGGGATACGTGAATACGTGCGCGTCCAGCGCCTACCGCGCGCCCGTCGGAGACGCGATGGGACCCGATGTAGGCCGTCAATAAGCCGGCGTTGGAGTTGGCGCCGGCGCCGTTTCCGGTCCCAACGCCGCAATGAACGCGGCGAAGTTCGCCTGCTGTTCTTTGCGAATCGCGGCAGGCTCGGACACCAGATCTCCGGGCGGCGCGCGGCGCAGATCGATCGCGTGCGCGCGCCGATAGCTTTCGGTCGTGCGCGTCGGTCGCACCACGATGATGTGTCCCGTGTCGACGTAGACCGGTTGCCAGCCAACGTTCAGCAAATGAAGCACGCGCGCGCGTTGCGCCGGGTGCGTGTGCGCCGCGAAGACCCACTGAACGTCGAATCGATCGATGAGGTGCTGCAAGCGCGCGTCGTCATCTTGCGCCGCGATGATCTCCTGCAGAAACTCCGTCGGATACGACTCCAGGCGTGAATCGGCGAACACGCGGATCCCCGGGGCCCAGAAGATGACGTTGTCGCCCAGGTTCATTCGCAGGTTCAGCATGTGGCCCGGCGGCGGGGCGCGGCGGATGAAATCGCACGCGGCCTCCGACCATCCGCCGTACGCAAGCCCGAGGCCCGGCTGCGTGCCGCCGAGCGCGAGCACGGGGTTCACCCAGCGGTAGTAGATCGCGGCGCCGCCGGCCAGCGCCGTGAAGGCGCATCCGCAAACGAACAGCACGCGGCGCACGAGCGCGTCGAGCGGCGGCAGCAGGCGCTCGCCCGCGGCGTTCGCGCGCAGCACGCTGCGCTGAAACACCGCGACGCTGACGACGCTGAAGAACATCAGGCCACGCACCGCGGAGATCACCAGCGCCAGCGAGAGCAACCACAGTCCCAGATCGAAAAGCTGCAATCGGCGTCGGGTGCGCCACAGCGCCCACGCCGCTGGGAGGCCGGTCGCCAGCGTCAGCGTCAGCTCGTACGGCATCGTCCAGACGCGATGCAATTCCTCGGCGGTGGCGCGAAACAGCGACAGCGACGCCGTCATTCGCAGCGGGGCCAGGAAGATGCGCGGGCCGAGCGGCGTCAGGAACGTCAGCAGCACCGACGCCACGCCCGCGAGCACGACCAGCCGCACGCGGCGCCAATCGCGCTGCCAGGCGAGATCTGCGAAGAACATCCCCTGAACGACCAGCGACAGCGGCCACAGCTGATGCCCGTTGACCCACAGCAGATGGGCGAGCGGCACGATCGCCAGCGCGCGCGTCTTGCCGCGCGCGAACGCATCCAGCGCGACGAGCTCGATGCCGAACGCGATCATCGTGAACATGTCGGGGCGGAGGACCATCCGCCGCTGCAGCGCCCACAGACCCAGCATCCACAGCACGTGAAAGCGCGCGCCCTCGCGGAACGTGCCGGCCCAGCGCACCGCCAGCAAGAACGCGAGCATCCACCCCGCGGCGGTCGCGACGCTGAGCCCGCCCCAGCCCGCGACGCGCAGGATGTTCCACATCGTCGCCTGGAACGCCGGGTACTGCTGGAAGATCGGGTACTCGGGGAACGTGTAGCTGAACGTGTTGACGGCCGGCCAGTGCCCGGTCTCCTGCGCCAGCCGCGCCGTCGCGAGGTGCCAGGGCAGGTTGATTGCCATCACCCGCAACAAAGCCAACGCGACGCTCGCAACGATGATCAACGTCCAGACCGCGGCGGCGAACGCAGCGGCTTGGCGGCTTTCGGTCGTGGGCGCCGCAGGGGGCGGGGCGGACATGGGACGGCGATCGATTATCGGCTCGAACGCGCGCTTACGCGCCGGTCAAGATCGCTCGGTAGCGGACGGTTCCGGGGGCGGTCCCCGCGGGCATCAGGTATCTGAAGAAGCCGATCGCGGGCCTGAAATCGACCTGCACGGTGATCTTGAAAAACGGGGGCGCCGCCGCCGGCTGCGGCGTGCATTCGCAGGTGACGGTGAGGTTCGATGCCGTACCGAGGCCGAGGGGCGGGCCGTTCATGTAACAGGAGGCGGCCGGGGCGACGTTCGGGGGCGGGCTGGCGCTGGCGCAGGCGGTGCCCGTGCCGCTCGCCATCTTGGTCACGATGTTGGTTACCGCGGCGGGGCAATTCGTCGGAACGGAGGGCGGACCGGGGCATCCACCGGCGAGCCCGACCGTTTGCAGAAGACCCTGCCGCGCGGCTTCCTGCGCGGCGGAGCCGACGTAGAAGTAGTAGCCGAAGTCGAGCGTCCCCATCATGAGGGGGATCAGGAAGACGAGCGAAAGCGTCAGCTCGAGGACGGCGACGCCCTTCGACCGCTCGCGAGTTGCTGGGCGTCGCCGTTTCATGTCGTGCGTTCGACTTTACCTGATCATCTTCCAGCCGCCCGGCCCGCCGGGGCCACCCGGCCCGCCCGGACCGCCGGCGCCGGTGCCGATTGTCCAGGGGGCACCCGCGATGTTGGACATACCGAAGTTCAGGTGGGCGCCGATGATGCTGCCGTTCCAGTTCAGGCCGGCGTCGCCGCCGCCAATGTTGATGCACCCGTTCGGCGCGTGGGCGTTGCCGGTCACGTTAAAGGTGGCCGACGTGCCCATGTTGATCGCCTGACCGCCACAATTGGGCGTGGCGAAGAGGGAGATGGCGATCGCGTTGTCCGGCGGCCCGCCCGGGCCGCTGTAGGGCGCCAGGTTCAACGTGCCGCTCGCGCCGAACTGGATCCGGCCCTGCGAGATGAACGTCGCTCGCGTACCCGGGCAGATCGAGTTCGAGGCTTGTGGGGCGACGGCGATGTCGATGCTCGAGCAATAGACGTCGTTGGTGATGGTGTCGCACGCGCCGACGTTCGTCCACGTCAGCGGGGAGCCCGGCCCGGTCAGCATGGGCGTGAAGATGGAGGTGCCTTTCGTACAGAAGCCGTTCAGCGTGGCGAGCGCGATCGTCGTCAGCGGATCGGGCCACGGATAGCCAACCGCGGTCTCGCCGCCGGTTTCGGGCACGGAGCGCGGGTTGTACGCCACCGCCGGTTGCGGCGCGCAGGCCGTCTTCACCGTGCCGGTGACCGTGGACGCCGGCACGTTCGGCATCATGTAGGCCTGGCCGTTGCTGACCACGTCGCCCGTGATGTTGAGCGTGCGATCGCCCTGGATGTAGATGCCGACGCCCCAGGTCGGCGAAGCCGCGCACGCCGAGATCGCGGTCGCCATGATCGCCGCGCCGCTGGAAGGCGGCGCGTTGAGCTGTCCGGCCGCCGCGCCCGTCACGCTGCGCGCGCCGATCCCGAACAGCGAGCCGAAGAACGTCGGGTGCTGCACGGCGATCGACACCGAGTACGTCAGCCCGTTCGGCGTGGGCGTGACGCCCGTCGTGTACCCGTTCGCGCTCGCGATCGCCAGCGCGCGGGTGTTCGCGGCGGCCGGATTTGCCGGGTCGTAGACCGGCATCGCTGCGCGCACCGCCGAATCGGCGACGGCCTGGATGCTGCGGCGCTTGGTGTAGAGGTACCCGAAATCGACGGCCAGAACAGCCATGCCGAACAACGCGGTCCACATGACAGCGACCAGCATGGCGACGGCGCCACGTTCGCGGTTACGCGCGTTGGGGAGCTTCGGTAGGTTCTTCATTGTGACCACCACTTTCTTGAGTTGGCGCATTTTGGTCTAGGGGCAGACGACCCGGCTGTCGTTCGTGATCGTTCGCTGCAAGGTCCGAAAGAAGGCGGGGACGAAGTTGTATTGAACGCGGAGGTTCACCACGTCGCCCCCGTTCATCGGCGGGGTGCACGCCTTGGCAGTTCCCGTCGAATCGGTGCACTGCGTGCTCGTGGTCGACCAGTCGACGGTGATCGCCACACCGGGAGACGAGTCGCGCACCGCTTGATCGACGGACGAGCTCGTCGCGCCCCCCAGGCACATCGCGCGCGAGCCGGCGGCTGCGGCCTGCGCAAGGAACGTGCGCGTCGCGATGAAGCGACCGGTGTCGATGAGGCCGAACATGACGGCGAAGAGGATCGGGACGACCAGCGCGAACTCCACCGTGAACGTTCCACGCTCACGGCAGCGGGCATGCGAAGGCCCAAGGAGACGCGCAAACACGACCGCATTCTAAACCGTCCGCCTGAGCTTTGTGTCTAGAAAGTGTCATGCACTTTACTGGGTTAGATGTGATCAATAGTGGGATGAGGGCGCACGGCGGCGCCTTCCGGCGTCGGTGACCGGGCCGGAGGCGCGGAACCGGCCGGGGTTCTGAGCGTATGATGAGCGCGCCAAATCGCATGCAGCTTCGCGATCTTCGCAGCGGTATCAGCTTCGGAACGCTGGCCGTCGGCATGCTGTTCGCGGCGTTCGCGGTCGTCGCCCTGGTGATGCCCGCCCAGAACGACACGTTCTGGCACCTGCGCGCCGGCCAGGACATCTGGCAGACGCACACGATCCCGCGTGTCGATCGCTATTCGCACACGTTCGCAGGCGCGGCCTGGCCGGATCACGAGTGGCTGGCGCAGGCGTTGATCTACGGCGTCTACCGCGTGGGCGGGATGCCGGGCCTCGAGCTCGGCGCGGCGATCCTGGTGATGGCGGCGGCGGCGGTGACCTGGCGCCTGATGGTGGGCACGCTCGCTCTGCGCGCGACGTTAATGACGCTCGGGCTGGCGCTGTCGTCGTGCGTCTGGGTGCTGCGCCCGCACTTGCTCACGCAGCTCTTGCTCGCGGTGCTGTTGTTGCTGCTGGCGCGCGAGCGCTGGCGGTGGATCCCGCCGCTGTTTCTCTTGTGGGCGAACGCGCACGGCGGCGTCGTGCTGGGCGGGTTGGTGCTGGCGGCGGCGTGGGCGGCCGCGCTGCTGCGCTGGTCGCGGGTGCGCGGTGCGGACGATCGCACGCGCGTGCGCGCGCTGACGGTGGTGCTGGTCATTTCGGGGCTGGCGTGCGCGGCCGCGCCGCTGGGCTTCGGCATCTACCGCTTCGTGATCGAATCGACCGCGCGATCGATGCAGGTGAAGATCACCGAGTGGTTCCCGGTGAAGCCGAACGACTTCTTCGGCGTGCTGTTCTGGCTGTCGACAGCTGCGTTCGTCGCGCTGTTGCTCACGCGCGCGCGCCGCAATTTCATGCGCGCGCCCACCGCAGCGTGGGCTGACTGGGCCGTCACGGCGGCGGCCGTCGCGCTGCTGCCGCTCGCCGCGCGCTCGCTGCGCAACACGGCGCCGTTCATTCTCCTGGCGACGCCCGCGGCCAGCCGCCTGCTGGGCGCGGACTTCAAGCTGCCGGCGGTGATCACGCGCGCGTTCGCACGCAAGCCGCGGCCCGCCTCGCCGGACAAGCCGCGCCTCAACCTGGCGATCCTCGCCGGCATGTCCGCGCTCGCGATCGCGTTCGCGGGCGTCGCGTACGCGTCCAACCTCGAGCGCCTGGGCTGGCGTCCGATCAGCGACGGCGCGCTGGCGGCGACGCGCGCCTGCAACGGGCCGCTCTACAACCAGTACAACGACGGCGGCACGCTGATCTGGTTCGTCCCCGAACGGCCGGTGTTCGTCGACGGGCGCCAGGATCCGTTCCCGCTGCCGTTCTTGCTCGACGTCGTCGAGGTCGAGAGCGGACGCAAGCCGGTCCGGCCGCTCTTCGATCGCTTCCGGATCACCTGCGCGTTCCTGCCCGTCACCGCGGACGCCGTCGGCCAGCTGACCGCCGACGGATGGACGACGCGGTTTCGCGACAGGCAGTACGCCGTGCTGGCGGCGCCGCTTTGATGCCCGTCGGGCGTCTGCGGGGCGGGATCGCGTTCGCCGACCTGGCGCTGGGTGTTCTGGCCGTGCTGGTCGTGACGTGCGCGTTGCTGATGCCGTCGGCGGCCGACACGTACTGGCACCTGCGCGTGGGCGGCGATGTCTTCCGCACGGGCGCCGTGCCGCGCGTCGAATCGTATTCGTTCACCGCCTTCGGCCAGCCGTGGCGCGAGCACGAATGGCTCTGGGATCCTTTCTCTTACGGACTCTACTGGCTGGGCGGCATGCCGCTGCTGACCGCGTGCTGTGCCGCTCTGGCGATCGCGGCGATCGCGCTTGTCTACCGGCTGATGATCGGGCCGGCGTGGACGCGCCTCCTGCTGTTGATGATCGGCCTCCTGCTGGTGGTCCCGCTCTGGTCGGTGCGGCCGCATTTGTTCACGCTGCTGGCGATTCCGCTGCTGATCACGGTGCTCGCGCGCGAACGCTTCTGGCCGATCCCGCTCCTGTTCGCGCTGTGGGCGAACATGCACGGCGCTGTCGCGCTGGGTGGGGTCGTGCTTTGCGCCGCGACGGCGACCGCGTTCCTGCGCTGGTGGATCCGCCGCGCCCCTGAAGACCGGCGTCGGGCGCTCGGGCTCGCGCTCGTGCTGCCGCTCTCGGGCGCGGCGTCGCTGGCGACGCCGCAGGGCACGGGCATCTTCTCGTTTCTCTCCGATTCGATGACGCGCATCCGTGCCGTCGGGATCAACGAATGGCAGCGTGCTGGGCTCGA
>DATMZL010000603.1:0-7787 GCA_035607075.1 Polyangia bacterium | reverse complement strand
CCGCCGGAACGGCACGGGTACGGCCGCTGGCGGCGGCACCGGCAGCAGCGCGCGATCGCCTCGCTCGACGCCCTCGAGCACGCGCTGCACCTCGCCGCCGATCTCCGCCCACAGCGCGCTTTGCTCCAGCGCCTTCCGGGTGCGGATCGCCCGCAGCGCGCGGTAGTGCGCGTGGATCTCGTGCTCGACAGATTCCAGCTTCGCGAAGGACGGCATTCCGCCCCAATTTAGCCACGCGCGGTCACTTGCAGCGAGCAATCACCTGTGGCCTCCTTTTGAGCATGAGAATGGCGATCGCGGTCTTCCTGGTGGTCGTGAGCAGCGCGTCCTGCGGAGGTGACGGTAGCGGAACGCCGGCAGCCACGTCCGGGGTCGACAAGTCCAAGGTCTGGAGTGGTCTCACGACGGCGGAGAAGGGAACCGTGTGTGACTGGGTGGCGTCACTCTACGGGGGTTACGGCAAGACGATCGATTGCCACAACGGCCAGACCGTCGGATCGACCGCGACCCAGCAGGCGTGCATCGACAGCGTCCCCGCCACGTGCGCGGCCACCGTCGGCGAGATCGAACAGTGCTCGATGCAAGGCATGTGTCCAGATCCGACCGTCGGGCTGGCCTGCCTGATCACGGCTTGCCAGTAACGGGCGTTCAAGCGCGGCGCGATTGGGTGTACGCTGGAGCGACCCGAACTCCGGCGTTGATGGGAGAAGTTGGATGAAGACGAAGGCGATCGCGGTGGTCACGGCCGTGCGCTTGGCCGTGAGCTTGGCCCTGGGCGTGGGCTTCGTGGTGGCGGGCGCGGCGCCAGCACACGCGGCGAAGCGCGTGGGAATCCTCGGCGGCATCGGTGCTTATGCGCGGGGCGACGCCGGCGGTTTCCGAATCGTGAAGATTGTGCCGGACGGGCCGGCGGCGCGCTCCGGGATCAAGCCGGGAGACATCATCCAGACAGTCGACGGGATGCCGACGGCAGCGCTGAGCGATGGCGACGTCTGCGCGCTGATCCGCGGCACTGCCGGGACCACCGTCGAGCTCGACGTCACGGATAAAAACGGTAACCACTCGCGCAAGCTCCGCCTGATCCGTGTGGCCGGCGCACTCGTCGAGCCAGCGGAGGTCCTGTTGCCTCCGCCGGCGCCGGTCGCGGCGCCTCCGTCCCCGGACCCGAACCCGGCCTTCGACCGGTTCTTCCGGAATGCGGAGTCGGCCGACCCACCACGCGTCGGAGGGATCGGTGCGCTGATCATGAAGGTTCGCGGCGCGCTCCGTGTCGTCAAGGCATTGCCGAACGGACCGGCAGCGCGCGCCGGGATCCAGCCGAAAGAGATCATCCAGGCGATCAACGGAAAGCCGACCGCGACGATGGTCGATATGGACGCGGCCGATCTGATGCAAGGGCCGGTCGGCACCACCGTCGAGCTCGAGGTCTCCGACGAAAATGGCGGCCACTGGCGCAAGGTTCGCCTGGTCCGGGCGACCATCGACACCGCGGTGGCGGCGCAAGCGGCGGCACCGGGCGGGAACCTGACCTCGGTCCAGTACCAGAACATGCAGCGGAACCGGGAAGGGACCATCGGGGGCATTGGTGCGATGTTGCACAAGGACGGCGGCGGGCTCCGTGTCCGGGAGACGGTGGCGAACGGACCGGCGGCGAGAGCGGGCCTCCGACCGGGCGCGATCATCCAGACGATCAACGGCGCGCCGACGGCCACGCTGACCGAAGCCGACGCAGGCAAGCTGCTCCGCGGCCCGGCCGGCACCGCCGTCGATCTCGACGTGTCGGACGAAGGCGCTCCCAACTGGTACAAGGTCCACCTCGTCCGCGGGGACGTCGCCATCGGCGTCTACTACCGGATGCTGGACCGAGGCATCGGTCTCCTCACCATCACCGGCTTCACCAATCAGACCCCGACGAACGTGAGAGAGGCGCTGGAGGTGCTCGCCCGGACGGGCGCGCGCGCCCTCGTCATAGACCTGCGCGACAGCAACCTCGCCGAGAACGTGAACAACGGGGCCGACGTGGCGGGATTCTTCGTCGGCAAAGCGGTGCCCATATGGCTGGAGCGCAAGCTCGGCGAGAGCAAGGCCACGCCCGTACAGTCCAGCCAGCAGAAGATCTGGAGCGAACCCGTCGTCGTGCTCGTCAACGCGGGCACCACGCAGAGCAGCGTGCTTCTAGCGTCGGCGTTGCGCTCCACGGGACGCGCCTGGGTGGTCGGCCGAAAGACGGCCTCTGCGTCCCAAGCCCAATCATTCGAGAAACGGGACGACGGGTCCGCCCGACGGGTCGCGCTCACGCGGTTCTTCTCGCTGCGCGACGAGCCGCTCTCGCTCGAAGGCATCACTCCCGACGTTCCCCTCGACGCGTCCGTCGCCGCGCAAGACGAGGTCGCGCGCGCGGCGGCGGTCTTCGAGCCTCCGGCCGCCCGATCCGACACAACCGGCGTACATTGATTGCCGTGAGCAGGCAGGGTATCGCCCGTTCGTGGCTCGGCGTGTTCGCGCCGATCGCCTTGGTGGCGCTGGCGGCGATGGCGGCGGATCGGATCTTCCACCACGCGCCGCCACCCGTGGCGCAGCCACGGCATGCGACCCCGCCGCCCGCGCGACCCGTAGCGAGCGTGCGGGCGATCGTCGAGCCCGACGCGCCGGGCGCGCCCGCGCAACCGACGACGACGCTCGACCTGCTGCACAAGATCAGGGAGTCGTGTCCGCAGCCAGAGCGCGCCGGCGGCTGCTCACCGCTCACGCTCACCGTCGCGCTCGCAGACGATCTGCCCGCGATACGCGCGCATTACCGCACGCTCGAGGACCGCTACCTAGCGCGCCTCGTCTCCGACGATTTCGTGCCCATCCACGCCCTCGGCTTCCTGCACAGCCGCCGTGCGCTCCCTGTTTTGCGCGCATCGCTGATCAGCATCTCTCTGACCGACTGGGGCGTCGGGATACCGAGCGAACCGGAAATCTTCTACGCCGACAAACAGTTCCCGCGCCACCTCGCGCTCATGCAGGCCATCGAGAGCATCGAGGGGCTCCCCATCCGCCGCGCGTTCAAGCTGACGCGCGCCGAGCAGGGTCAACTGTCGCGCGCCGCGGCCGACTGCCCCTTCAGCACCTCCGCGCAATGGCTGCTGTACAAGCTCGACGGCACCCCGCTCCCCACGTTGGCGCAAATCGACGCCCACCGCATCGCGTGCAACGCGCGGGCGCATCGCCTCTGATCTCCCGTCATGGTTGCGATCGGGATGTTTCTGCTGGCCGTGCCGTTCGTAATCGAGCCGAGCACCTTCGAGGTCGTGGCGTATGGCAAGCAACTGGACGTCAGCAAGATCGACTCTCGCCTTGCGAGCGAGCGTTATGAGGCGTGGCTTGGAAGAACGCTGGGCCCGGACGCGACGATCACCTGGGATTCCGACGCCTGCGGCGAGGGCGGCAAGGGATACGGGAACGTTCCGGTCTGTGTGACCGTGGAGGCCAGCCTCCGTCCGCGGGGACGCGTGGTCATCAGCCTGATGGTGGGCTCTGCGAGGGGCGGCCTCGGCGACGGCCCCATCGTCTACGACCACAGCATGATCGGCGGTCTCGGACCGCGCGAGCCCATCACCGCGCGAGACCTGCCCAACCTGGCGGCCATGATTCGAACCGCGCAGGCGCGCGCCGACGAGATGGCGCAACTGCCGGACGTTCCGCCCGACGACGACGCGTGGATTCGCGAGGTCCAGCGCACGCCTGCCGCTCGCCTCGTTGCCCACGCGTCGCGGGGCGCGACGTTTGCCGACTGGGTCGCTGCGCACGCAGATCCCCGCGACAAGGTGGAGTGGTTCGTCGCGGGCTGCCGACCCCGCGGGCGGCGCGACGGCCCGCGGCTCAATCTGACAGGCGACAGGGACGAGTGGGCCTTCGTCGACGCCGCGTTCGATACGCCCGATGCGTACGTGATCGCGCGCGTGAAGGTTGGAACCTGTCGAAAAGGGATGTGGGGGAAACCGACCGCGTCGACGGTGCAGCTGCGCGACAAGCAGGCACACTACGCTGATCAAACGGAAGTCCCGCTCGACATGTTGCAAGCAGGACTCAAGACCGTCCGAGCACATCGGCTGCCGCAACCGGCAACACGGAAGCCGCCGTCCAAGTGACCCACCCTGACATTCGTGTCGCGATCGCGGCGGTATCGCGCGCGAGCGCGGCCGCGAAGGCGGCGCGCCGCAAGTCGCTCGTACGGCGCCGGTATTGCTACGATGCGCGGCATGGACGACGCGCGGACGACACCCGACGGTTCGATGCTGCCGAAGTACGTGCGCTTTGCTCGCTCCCTCGCGCTCGTATCAGGCGCCACGATCGGGCTCGGGATCGCAGTGGGCTCGACGGTATTCACGACAGAGGGTTGCATGTCCTGCACCGGGGTCTGCGGTGACTACTACAAGGAGCCTGATGCCAGCGCGGATCACTCTGCCAATCCCGACGCAGAAGACGCCGGCGAAGACGGCGCCCCGGACGCCGGTATCGGCGGGGGCCCCCTTCCGGCTCCGCCTTTGCCGGAAGCCTGGCTCGCGTGAGCGGCGCGAGTCCCCCCGATGATGGCGCCTGGTTGAGTGGCGCGCTCTCTGAAACGCGGCTCGCCGACGAATTTCGCCGGATCGAGGCGGCCTTCGAACCCGCCCGAAACCCGTCGACGCCGTTCGATCCGAAGATGCACGCCCCGGAGGTGGTCGAGAAGGCACGCGCCTGGTGGCTGGCGGTGATGCGGACCGAGTACGAATCCGAATCCACGTTCGTCGAGATGGCGATCCAGCTGCGCGCGATCAACGAACCACTGGACGTCCAGGCGGTCACGCTGCGCATGGCACAGGACGAGCTCCGCCACGCCGCGATCGCGGCGCGGGTCGTCAGCGCGCTCGGCGGCGAGGCTCGGATCCGGCCCTCGCCAGCGCGGCGCGCGGCGGCGCATGCGGATTGCGCGCCGACCGAGAGCGCCCTCCGTTCGATCATCTTCGGATGCTGCCTGTCGGAGACGGTGAACGCCGCCCGCCTTACGAAAGGCTACGGTGAGACAACCGATCCCTTCATCAAGGAAGCGTTTCGACTACTGCTGACAGACGAGCGCCTCCACGCGCAGTTCGGGTTTTATTTTCTCGAAAACAAGCGTACGTGGTTGGACGCGCATCCGGAGGTCCGGCGCAACCTCGCCCGCTATCTACGCTTCGCCTTTGCCAGCCTCGAGCGCTACATGGGTGCCGTTCCCGTCGGCGCGCAGCCACTCACCGACGCCGAGCGTGCGATCGGCCTCCCCGACCTCACTGAGCTGTCGCGAACGTTTCAGGAGACCGTCGTCAACGCATGCATCCCTGGGCTCGAAAATTTCGGGATAGACGCCGCGCAGGCGTGGCGCGAACGAGGCATCGACCCTCCCCCGAAGGACGCCCCGTAGAGCGGGACGACGAGACCGTCGCCGACAGGCTCGCCCGAAACGTGCAGCCGGCCGGGTCGCGAATCGAGTTAACATCGGGCAAATGGGGACGGGAAGGAGGGTCAATGCGTAGCTCGGTGTTGCTCCTGTTGCTGGGGATCGCGATCGCCGTGAACGGCTGCGGAGGCTCGTCGAGCGGCGGCGCCGGTGGCAAGGGTGGCGCGAACGGCGGCGGCGCAGGCACAAGCGGCGGCGCGGGCGCCTGTGGCGTCGTTTCAGGCGTGCCGGCATCTGGCGCCACCTGCAACGCCGTGGCGGCTGGCGGCCCGTGCGTGGTGGCGACCTTCTCGACCGCGGCGGCACCGATGCCGGCGGGTGGCGCGTTCGCGGCCGGGACGTACAACCTCGTCTCGCAGACGCTCTACGGCCCGGCCGACGCTGAACCGACATTCCAGCCCGGCCAACCTTTCCGTCAGACGTACGCCCTGTCGGATGTGACCTCGACGTCGTTCACACTCGATCAGGCTTGGGCCTCGGGAGACTTCGTCGCCCGAGCGCACCTGACAGCGGTCGTGTCGGGCATGACCGCGACCTTCGTCCAGACGTGTCCACCGCCGGACGCGGGAGGCGATTCGAGCGGGAGCCCCACCTTCACTGCCACCTCGACGTCGCTCACGCTGTTCTGGCCGTTGGTCCCCCCGGTCGACGGCATCATCGCGGTCAACGTCTTCAACAAAGCGCCGTAGCCGCAATGAGCGGCCTCGCTCCCGTCGACAGCCTCGAGATCGACGTTCTCGTGGACAACGCGACGGACAGCTTGTCGACGGTGCCCGCGTTCGTCGAGACCGAGTTCGCGGGGCTGGCCCGGCGGCGAGGCAGCGCCTGGGTCCTGGGCGGCAGCTGCTTGTGTTGTGCCGCTCATGGCCTCGCCTGTTTGGTCACCGTTCGGCGAGGAGAAGAGCGACGGACGTTGCTCATGGACGCGGGACCGGAGGACCGCACGTTGGAACAGAACGTTTCGCGGCTCGGGATCGACCTGGGGGCCGTCGAGGCGATCGTGCTCTCGCACGGACATTGGGACCACGCCGGGGCGATGCTGCGCGCGTTGCAGCTGATCCGAGATCGCAACGGCGGCGCGGAGGTTCCGTATTACGCCCACCCGGAAATGTTCCGGACGCGGGCGACCCGATTCGGCGCCGACAAGCTGCGCATGATGGAGGACGTGCCGAGCATCGCCGCGCTGACCGCGCACGGCGCTCGCGTGGTCAACACCCGCGACGCGCAGCTGCTGCTGGGCGGAATGGCCTACGTGAGCGGCGAGATCCCGCGCGTGACTTCTTTCGAACAAGGCATGAAGGGTCAGCAGCGCCGCACGCTGGACGGCACGGGGTGGGAGCCTGACGAGCTGATGCTCGACGAGCGCTTCGTCGCCATCAACGTCGCCGGCAAGGGCATCGTCGTCCTCACGGCCTGCTCGCACGCGGGCGTGGTGAACGTGCTCGCGCACGCGCGGGCCTGCTTCGACAAAGAGTCGCTCCACGCGGTGGTGGGTGGCCTGCACCTCAGCGGCTCCAACGAGCAGATCATCCCTGAAACCGTCGCGGGCCTCGGCAGCTTCGGTCTGTCAGTGATCGCGCCCGGGCATTGCACCGGCTGGCGGGCGGTGAACGCGCTGGCGCGGGCGTTCGGAGACGACAGGCTCGTGCCGCTCGCCGTAGGCAAGCGCGTCACTTTTTGAGCGCACCTACGCGGCCGAACGCGCGTGAGCCGTCAGCACTCCCTTGCCGAGCCGTACGACCTTTTTAGCGATCAATTCGCGAAGGCGCGGACATAGCCGGGGTGATGGAAAGCCGCGTCGCGTTCCGGACTGCCGTCTTCCTGGCGTTGATGACCGTCGCCGCGGGGTGCGCCGGCGGCTCGGGCGGAAGCGGCGAGGGCTCGGCCGGCGCGGGCGGGCCGTCTGGAACCGGCGGCACCGGCGCCGCCGGATTGGCCGGGACCGGCGCGCCGGGAACCGCCGGGAGCGCGGCGGGCGGTGCGTCGCCCACGGGCGCTGGCGGGACCAGCAGCGGTGGCGCCCCGGCGACGGGTGGATCCGGCACCGGTGGCGCTTCGGGCGGCGCGAGCGGCCAGGCCGGAGCGGCCGGAGTCGGCGGTGGCGCCGCGGGAAATTCGGGCGCGGCCGGCGCGACAGGTCGGGGCGGGACCGGCGGCGCGGCCGGCACGGGCGCGGGCGGAGCGGCGGGTGCGGGGCGAGGCGGCGCGGCGGGAACGTCGACCGGCGGCGCGGCCGCGGGTACGACCGGCACCGGCGGCGCGGCCGGAAGCGATCCGTGCGGCGCGAGCAATCCGGCGACGGTGCCGCTGCCGACGATCCCGC
>DATMZL010001401.1:0-7796 GCA_035607075.1 Polyangia bacterium | reverse complement strand
CCGTCGCCAGCGGCCGTACCCGTGCCGCCCCGGCGGACGGTGCGGGCCGTGGCCTGGAACATCCAGCGCGGGGCGCGGCTCGATGACCTTCGGCGCGCCGTAGTGGCGCCGCCGTTCGCAGGGGCGGACGTGTTCTTGTTCAGCGAGGTGGACGTTGGCCTCGGGCGCTCGGGGAACCGCAACGTCGCGCGCGAGCTGGCCGACGCCCTCGGCATGAACTACGCGTTCGGGGTTTCGTACCTCGCGCTCACCGACGACTTCGGCGACGACGCGGGCGGCCTCGAGAACACGCTGGCGCTGTCGGGCGCGACCGTCATCTCGCGCTATCCGATCGGGCGCGTCGAGAACATCGATCTCCCGCAGATCCGCGACAAGTTCCATTCCTCGGAGAAGCGGCTCGGCAAGAAACGCGCCTTGCTGACGGAGATCGCGCTTCCCGACGGCCCGCTCGCTGTGGCGGCCTGCCACCTCGACTCGAACGCGTCGCCGGCGCAGCGCGCGCGCCAGCTCGGCGGCGTCCTCGACAGCATCGATCGCAGTGGCGTGACGCGCGCGCTGGTGGGCGGCGACTTCAACACCAGCACATACGACCTCTCGAGCACGCTGGCGCTGGCGAGAGATCTCCTGCACAAGCTGGTGGTCACAGGATTCCGCGCCACCGTCGACAACTACCTGACGCCGGAGAAGCGCTACGAGCAGCCCGTGTTCGACCTGTTGCGGGCGCGCGACTTCGCCGTCGACGGATTCAACGAACGCGCCACCGGCACGTACTTCTACGACCTGACTGATCCCTACGTCCTCGACCGGTCGCAGAAGCTGGTCGGCCGCTTGCTGACGCGCCTCCTCGTTCGACTCCTTCGCCCGTGGAATGGCTGCGTGCCCGCTCGCCTCGATTGGTTCGCCGGCCGCAACGTCAAGCCGGTCGCCGCCGCCGTCGAGCGCCCCCGCGGCGCCGCCGACGGACGGCCCCTCTCCGATCACTCGGCCGTCATCGTCGACGTCGCGGTCTAGCCGCCCCCATCGCCGTCGGGATCCGGCTTGGATGGCTTCGCGGGATCAGCGAGGCGCGCGCGCAGTTCGGCCTGGCGCGCCGCTTTCTCGAGGCGGCGTTCCTTCCGCGCGGCCTGCTGGGCCTCGCGTTGCGCGAGCAGCTCGGCCTTCGTCGGGGGCGGCGTGCGGTACCAGGCGTCGAGGAGGTCGTCGAGGGTCTGGCCGGAAAACGGAAGATTGGTCGCGCCGCCTGTGTCGAGCGCGCGGGCCAGAATGGACGTGAGGGTTCCGTCGAGCACCGGGACGTCGGTGGCTGTCTGGGCGGTCGGACGCGCGCCGCTTCCTAAAACGATGATCTCCTCGGGATCGCGGACCTTCGCGGGACCGAGGTCGCTCTCGCGCAGCCGAACGAAGTGCCTGCCGCGCCTTAGGTGTGCCACCGCGACCGTCGTGGCGTCGGGCAGATCGAGGATGCGTTCGACCGTGACGGTGCGGCCTGGGACGACGGGGACCTCGATGCGCTCGTGCTCGCTCACCGGACGGAGCCGCCAGGCACCGGGGCCCGGGAACAACGTCGCGGCGCGCAGCTCGCGGAAGACGGTCACGATCTCGAGCGATCCCGTGGGCGGGTCTGCGGACGGATCGGCTCCGTCGATCTGGTGAGCACCGGCGCGGATTCGTTCGACGAGCACCGCGGTGCTCAACTCGGACGGTCGCGCCAGCCAGCCCGGGACGGGCGCCAGCCGGCCGGATTCGTCCTGCGAGACGGCGAGCAATCCTCCTTCGAGGATGACGTCGCGGTCGCCGCCGCCGACGCCGCGATCGAGAAGGTGGATCAGCACCTGCGAGGTTCCTTTCGGAACCCAATCGGGCCTGATGCCGGGACCGGCGTACCAGGCGCCGTCGGGTTCCTTTGGCAGCTCGCCGAGCGGGAACTCGAGCAGCGGATTTCGCTCATCGAAGCGGCCCTGGTTCCCTCCATACGGATACAGGCGCGCGATCCAACCGGTCACGCGATCGCCGCCGTACGCCTCCTGCGGTTTGTAGATGTCTTGCCAGAACGCGACGTCCGGACGTCCCTCGGCCGTGGCCACCAGCTGGTCGGCGATCGGTGCGAGCGACCGGGTCCAGAAGTCGAGATCCAGCTCGGCGAGCACGTCGATGCGCTGGCGGATGGCGCGCCAGTCCTCGACGGTGCCGAGCAGCGTGATCTCCGGAATGCCGCAGACGCACAGGAGGTCGTACTCGAAGTAAGGGGCGTAGACGTCCATGAGGACGATCTCGCTGGCGACCGCCGCTTCGATGGTGGTCGTCGAGAAGTTGCAGGTGAGGAGCCGCGCGCGACCCTCACCGACGACGTCGGCGACGGCAGCGCGGAACCCGGCGACGACGCTCGTCCAGTCATCCGCAGACGACGGCACTCCGTGAAACGCCACCTCCAGGTGCTGCTTTCCGCGGTGGCGCACGAGTCGCGGCCGCAGCGCCTCCGCGTTCAGGCGCACGTGCAGCGCCGCGCCCTGCGCGATGGTCAGCCAGAAAGCATCCGGCGAGAGAACGAGCGGCCGGTGCTGCGCAAATGCGACGTGCACCGCGCCGAGAAGCGGGTGCACGTCGGGTGTTTCGACGACCTGCGACGACGCCACGCCGAGGGCCAGGTGGGGACCGACTTGCGTGGCGAGATCGCGCGTCGGCAGCGGGGATGCGGCCGGCTCGACGTCATCGACGGCGAACGTGATCGACATGCCCCGGATCTTACCGTGGTCAGCAGCCCATGTGGCGAATGGGGTCGCAGACGCCGCCGTCGCGCATGATGATTCCTTCGGTCGGCGCTGCGGGCGCGACGATCGGGGCGGTGGGGGCGGTCGCGGCGTTCGCGGCGTCACGCAGGGCGCGAGAGACGGCGTCGCATGCCTGGTCGCCGGCCTGTCGGCTCGCCAGCGACGGCGTACAGGCGTCATCGGTGTAGTCCATGAAGCGGCCGTCGGCGTCGTAATTCATGAAGGCGCTGATGACGACGCTACCGGTGCGCGGCTTGCCGGCGGTGCCCGCCGCGGTGACGTCGGCGGTGATGACGAGCTGGTCGCCGTTCTGCACCTCGGCGGTGACGTCGCCGAAGGACAAGCCCCTCTGATCGGCGAGCTTGAAGAAACGGCAGGGCGGGCAATCGATGGTGCCGTCGCTCGTGACGATCTGTCGAGTGGTCTCGGCGTGCGCCGTCGACGGTGCGGCGGTCAGCGCGATCCCGGTCGCGAGCGTGAGGATCGCAATCAGAGAGCCGAGAGAACGAGAGACTGTGTGGTCGGTCATGGTCGGACTCCTTGTTGGGGTTCGACCACCACCTGTCCAAGTTCCGTACCAGGGCGGGCGTGCCGCGGACCGCGGCTTTGCGGCGTCAGGCGACCCGCGGGCGGGTCGACGTCCCCGGGGGACGTCCCCGGGGACGCCCGCCGCGCCGGCGGAAGGCGAGCGCCAAGATGATCAGGAGAAGCGGCGCGCCGCTGGTCTCCGTGCCGGAGGCGTTGCAACCGCAGCCGCTCGACGCCGGTGCCTTCACACACAGCTTCGAGAGGCAGGTGAGGCCCTTGTTGCAGGAGCCATTGCCGTAGCAGGCGCCTCCCTCCGTCCCGTCGGCATGACCGCCCGTGCCGCTCATGCCGCCCGCGCCCGTCTCACCTGTCGTTCCGGCTGCGCCTGTCGTTCCCGCAGCGCCGATCGTTCCCGCGGCGCCGGTGGTTCCGGCTGCGCCCGTCGTGCCCGCCTCACCCGTCGTTCCGGCAACGCCTGTCGTTCCCGCGGCGCCGGTGGTTCCCGCCGCGCCCGTCGTCCCGGCGGCGCCGGTCGTCCCCGCAGCGCCGGTCGTCCCCGCGGTGCCCGTCGTTCCCGCGGCGCCTGACGTCCCGCCGCTTCCCGCGCCGCCTGTTCCGCCTGTGCCGGCCGTCCCGCCGTCGGTGCAGGGGACGTCGGTGATGTAGACGACGAGATCGTTGAAGTCGCCGTCGTTCATGTTCAGGCCGCAGCCTTTCCAGGTGCTGGCGCAGGTCGGACCGTCCTCGAACGCCAGGTAGTACCCGTTGGGATCAGCGACCGACTTGTAGACCAGCAAGCTGACCCACGGGGCGCCCGACGGAGACTTGTCGTTCAGGTCGGCCTGCGAGTACTTGTTCTGCGGGCACTGACCTGCTGCATTGCCGATCAGCGCGAAGCCGACCTTGCCGCCCCGCCAGTTCACGTTGTTGCGGATGCCGGCGGCAAACGCGGGGAGAGGATCGGCCCACCCATGCTGCGGCGTCTGCGTGGTCATCCGGGTTGCGAGCGGGCAGAAGTCGCTGTCCGCGCAGCCGATCCCGTTCGGCGGCGCCGGCATGAGATTTTCGGGGATGATCGGGTAGACGACCGTCGGCGCCGTGGCCGGCTCGGTCGCGTTGTACCAGCCGAACCCGACCCGGCAGCCGCCCCCGCGCAGGACAACGCTGGCAGTGAGCCCACACTGGGGCGTGAACGTGCCGGGCGTGGTTTGCGCGCTGGCGATCGGATCGAGCGCGGCGTCGCCGCCGCCGTTGAAGTTGGCGAACAGGCCGGCCAGCGTGAGGGCGCTGGCCGGGTACCCGCGCGCCATGACCACGGCCGTCTCCTGCGTACTGATCGGCTGGGGCATCTGTTCGTTCCCCGGCGGCGGTTGGTTGACCGTCGCGCGGGCCGGGCCCGGGAAGAGCGCGGCGCCCGCGGCCAGACAGAGAAGCGTTCGTTTCATCGGGGACGTCATCGGCGGATATCTGCTCACGGTACATCGGACGGCGGCGCTCCCGGTAGGTCGCCGTCGCAGCGGGTGATTTCGCAGTAGCCTTCCCGTCCGATGGTCCGTCGTGCCCAACCAGCTCTGGTCCCGGCTTTCGAGTCGGAGTTGCTGTCGTCGATCGCGATCGCGATGGGCCGACGACGCAAGGCGATCGGCCACAAGTCCAAGGGCATCACGATGGAGCGCGAGGCCGATTCCGATGGCTACGAGCGACTGAACATCAAGGTCCGCACGACGTCAGCGAGGCCCGCGCGTCTGACGCTCAGCGTGTGGTCGGACGGGCTGATGTGGTTTTCCGGCGCTCAGTCGGGACCTTCGCGACGAGGCGGCTGGCGGTTCATGCTCACGTTCCACGGCGACGTCGGATCCTTAACGCCGGAGGAGGTCGCGAACACGTTCGAGGCGAGCCTCGGGTGCGTGTACGGTGATGAGGTCGACCCTGACCAGGCGACGGCGAGATTGCTTGCCGTGTGGAAGCACGCCGGCCCGGAGATCGAGCGCGACGACAACGCGCGCGAACTCTAGGTCTGGGGTTCGAGCCCTGTGTCGGTGAATGCGTCGGCCGACAGCGTGCCCGCGCGCAGGTAGAACGCCGCCGTCGCGCCCTTGGCGATGAGGGCGAGCAACGCGAGCCCGGCCGTCGTCACGACGCTGACGATCAGCATGTCGGTCGGGTAGATGGTGTTCAGCAGGTTCAGCGCCAGCGGCGGACAGAGAACGTAGAGGGCGCTGCGCGGCCAGGTCCGCCGGATCATCGAAAAGCCGATACGAAGCGCCTGGCGCGGATCGCGGGTCGTGTACACGAGCGCCGACGGCACGAACGTGAGCAGGACGTCGACGGGAATGAGGACCGTCACGGCCTGGATCGTTGCCACGATCCGCGCGTGCGGCGCGAACGGCGCGGTGAATTCGAGGTAGCGCGCGAAACGAGCGATGACGAGGATCAGCGGGATCACGACGATCGCCAGCAGCAGACCGAGCCTGAAGAAACGCCCGGCGAAGAACCGCACGGAACCCAGGAGCTCGCGAACCGTGACGCTCGTGCCTTCCCGCCGGCGGAGAAAGAACATCCGCTCGGCGCCGAGCCATCCGAGCATGAACGGGATGAAGAGAACCATGCCGGCGGCGACGGCCCAGGAGTGCCCGACGTGAGGCGCGAACAGCGGCAGAACCCAGAAAGCGATCGAAACCAGCGCGACGCTCGGCTGCGCGAAGATCGCGCGTGCCGCCCAGACGAAGTCGGTGACGAAGACGTGCGAAGCGAGCTTCTCGTCCAGTGAACCGTCGCCGCCCATGTCCACGAGGCTTGCACGGCGCCTCGGAACGGTCAACCGGGCGGGTCAATCGCCGGCGAGCTTCGCTTCCAGGTCAGCCCAGCGCGCGTACAGGCGATCGACCTCGGCCTGTCGTTCGTCGACGGCGGCGATCAGCGCGAGCAGCTTGGCATGGTCGCTGGCGTGCTCGGGCCGCTCGCTGTCGGCGCGCGCCTCGCGCAGCGCGGTCTCGGCGCGGGCGAGCGTCTCCTCGAGGGTGTCGTACTCGCGCTGCTCCAGGTAGCCGAGCTTCTTGCGCCTGCCGCCTGCGGCCGTCGCCGTTTCGTTCGACGCGGGCGCGGGTGCGGCCTCCGCGATCGCGGCCTTCGCTGCGGCGGCTTCCTCAGCCCGCCACGTCTCCCACTGACCGAGGCTGGCAAACGGAACTACCCCGCGCGGCGCTCCGGGCCGCGTGTCAAACGCAAGGATCGTCGTCGCGACCTGGTCGAGGAAGTAGCGATCGTGCGTCACCAGCAGCACGGCGCCGTCGAATCCGGTCAGCGACTCCTCGAGGACGGCGAGCGTGGGCAGATCCAGATCGTTCGTCGGCTCATCGAGCACCAGCAACTGCGCCTCGCGCAGCATCAGCTGGGCGAGTAGAAGGCGGCTCTGCTCGCCGCCCGATAGCTTGCCGACGGGCATCTGCAGCTGGTCGTGCTCGAAAAGGAAGCGCTCCAGGTAGCCGCGCACGTGCACGCGCGCGCCGCGGAAGCTGACGTGATCGCCGTCGGGGCAGAGCGTATCGCCCAGCGTGCGCTCCGGGTCCAGCGCTTCGCGCGTCTGCTGGAAGTAGGCCACCTGCAGTCCGTCCGCGCGGACGACGGTGCCGGCCGACGGTGCCTCTTCGCCGAGCAGCACGCGGATCAGCGTCGATTTGCCGCACCCGTTCGGGCCCAGCAGGCCGACGCGCACGCCCGGGCCGAGGCGCAGGTCCACGCCCTCGAGGATCGTTCGCCCGTCGTAGCTCTTCGCGATCCCGCGCGCCTCGACAAGCCGGCGCGGGCGCGCCTCGGCGGAGGCGAAGTCGAGCACCGCCGTCCGGCTGCGGTTGCGGTGCGCGAGCTCCTCCACCTCGTCGCCCAGCGTGCCGGCGCGCGCGATGCGCGCCTGCTGCTTCGTCGTCCGCGCGGCGGGGCCGCGCCGCAGCCACTCCGTCTCGCGGCGCAGGGTGTTGCGCAGGACCACCTCGCGCCGTTCCTGGGCGTGCATCGTCTCCGCCTTCACGCGCACGTAGGCGGCGTAGTCGCCCGCGACGCTGAGCAGGCCGCCGGGGTTGCGGCGGTCCAGCTCGAGGATGCGCGTCGTGACCCGCTGCAGGAACAGGCGATCGTGGGTGACGGTGATGGTCGCGAATGCGGCCCCGCGGCGGGCCAGCAGCGCTTCGAGCCACTCGATGCCTTCGACGTCGAGGTGGTTCGTCGGCTCGTCGAGCAGCAGCAGATCGGGCCGGCCGGCGAGGGCGCGGCCGATCGCGACGCGCTTCTTCCAGCCGCCGGACAGCGACGCGACCGGCGTGTCGGGCCCGATGCTGCCGCCGGCGGCTTCCAGCGCCAGCGTCGCGAAGATCTGGCGTTCCTGTTCGTGGACGTCGGGGCCGTCGTGCCCGGCGCCGATCCCCTCCGCGATCGCGTCACGCACGGTGCCGCCGGCGACGAACCGCGGCGTTTGCTCCAGCAGCGCGACGCGCAGGCCGCGCC
>DATMZL010001060.1:0-2701 GCA_035607075.1 Polyangia bacterium | reverse complement strand
GTAATTCTCGTCATCGAAGACGACGCTCACATCGGCGGGCTCGTGGTTCAGGTGCTGCGCGAGGCTGGCTTCGCGCCCGCGCTGGTCAGCGACGTGCGCGCAGCGCGTGAGTGGGGCAATCAAGGAAACAAGCCCGCGGCGGTCATCAGCGATCTCACCGTCGCCGGATCGTCGGGGCCGGCCCAGCTGCCGGCGGAGCTGGGCGAGATCTTCGCGGGCGCGCCGCTCGCGTTGATGACGGGCGTCCCGCCGCGACGGCGCGCCGCGCTCGGCGTCAATCACGAGCGGATCATCGAAAAACCGTTCGAGCTCGAGGCGTTGATCGCCACTGTCCACAGCATGGTCACGGCGCCGCGGCCATGAAGATCGTCTCCGGAGCGGCCGGCTTCGTCGCGCCGCCGGCTGCGCTCGCGCTCGCGATCGGAAACTTCGACGGCGTTCACCTCGGACACGCCGCGTTGCTGGCGGAGGCGCGCGCGCGCGCAGCGCGTCGGGGCGGGCAGTCGGCGGTGCTGACCTTCACGCCCCACCCGGCCCAGGTGTTCGCTCCGGAGCGGGCGCCGCCGCTGATCATGTCGCTTTCACGCCGACTGCAGCTGATCGCCGAGGCCGGCATCGACGTCGCGATCGTCGAACCGTTCACGCACGCGTTCGCGGCCATCGAGGCGCCGGCGTTCGTGCGCGACGTGCTCGCGCGCGATCTGCGCGCCAGCGACGTGATCGTCGGCCACGACTTCAGCTTCGGCCGCGATCGCGCCGGCGACGTGGGCTTGCTGTCCGAGCTGGGCGCGGAGGCCGGCATCGACGTCGCCGTGATCCCGGCGATCGGCGTCGACGGCCAGCCGTGTTCGTCGACGCGGATCCGCCAGCTGGTGGCCGCAGGCGACACGCCGGCCGCGGCAAGGCTGCTGGGGCGCCCGTTCGAGCTCGAGGGTCCGGTGGCGCGCGGCGCCGGCCGTGGCCGCGGGCTGGGCTTTCCGACCGCGAACGTCGTCCCGGAAGCCGAGCTGCGCCCGAAGCTGGGCATCTACGCAGCGCGCGCCCAGGTCCTGGACGGGCCGCTCGCCGGCACGGTGCGTTCGGCCGCGCTCAGCGTGGGCACGAATCCACAGTTTGCCGCCGGCGGCGCCGCCTCGCCCGTCACGATCGAAGCGTACCTGCTCGATTTCGATGGCGATCTTTACGATCGGCGGCTGCGCGTCCAGGTCGGCGAGCGGTTGCGCAACGAACAGCGTTTCGAATCGATCGAGGCGCTGATCGCGCAGATTCGTGAAGACGTCGCGCAGGTCAGAGGAATATCATCCTGACCATGTTCGACACCGAGACGATGGCCGAACTGTGTGTCAAACAGGGCCTCACCGGTGAGGCGATCGCGATCTATCGCCGCCTCTCGCGCGCGACCGACGACGTCGACAAGCGCCGGCTTTACGAGGCGCGCATCGGTGCGCTGCGGCCGCCGACGTCCGAACCTTCTGACGTGACGCCGATGGAGACGCCCGACCTGCGCGTCGATCGGCGCGGCGACGACGTCGAGATCGAATGGCGGCTGCCGCCAGACGTCGGGGCGCCGGCGCTGCAGATGCTGGTGTTGCGACACACCCCGGACGGGATCGCCGCCGAACCGCGAACGCTGCCGGTGGTCGCGACGGCCGGTCGGACCCAGCTGGCGGTCCCCGGCCTGCACTCACTGCGCGTCGCGGCCGGCCGTCTCCGCGAGGGCCGCTTCATCCCGATCCTTCGCCCCGCGCTACTCGCGATCCCGCGTGACGCGAAAAGCGCCGTTGGTGATCTCGACAGTCTGCGCGTTTGACGGCGGCATCGCCGTCACCGCGCTGAACGTCCCTGCCGGCCAAGGCTAAGTTTTGCGCATGTTGGGGACGATATTCCGGAACGCCTCGAGCGTGGATCGACGGAGGGGTGTGATATAGGAAGGGGCGATGTTCGAAGGGGTCATCACAGCGCTCGTGACGCCGTTCCGGCGTGATCTTCTGGACGAGGACGCTCTGCGCCGCCTGGTCGAGGAACAGATCGCCGCCGGCGTCGACGGTCTGGTCCCGGTCGGCACGACAGGCGAATCGCCCACCTTGACCAACGAAGAGCACCTTCGCGTCATCGAGGTCGTCATCGAGGCGGCCGCGAAGCGCGTCCCGGTCATCGCCGGCACGGGGTCGAACTCGACGCACGAGGCGATCGAGATGTCGGTCGCCGCCAAGCGCGCGGGCGCCGACGGCTTGCTGCTGGTGACGCCTTACTACAACCGGCCCGGGCAGGAGCACATGTACCGCCACTTCCGGGCGATCATGCAGGCCGCGTCGCTGCCGACCGTCGTCTACAACGTCCCGGCGCGCACGGCCTCTGACCTGCTGCCCGAGACGATCGAACGGCTGGCGGAGATGCCGGAGCTGGTCGGCGTCAAGGAGGCGACCGGATCGGCGTTGCGCGCGTCGCAGGTGATCGCGCGCGTCGGCCACCGGATCGCCGTGCTGTCGGGCGACGACGCGACGGCGTTTCCGCTGTTCGCGCTGGGCGGGCGCGGCGTCATCTCCGTCGTCAGCAACGTCGCGCCCGCGCTGATGAGCGCGATGTGGGACGCGGCGGCGGCGGGCGACTGGAACCGGGCGCGGCAGATCCACTATCGCCTGCTGCCGCTCGGCGAGGGGCTGTTCGTCGAGGCGAACCCGATTCCGATCAAGGCCGCGCT
>DATMZL010000666.1:0-4319 GCA_035607075.1 Polyangia bacterium | reverse complement strand
TCGTGCCGGCCGCGCCCGTCGTGCCGGCGTTTCCGGTCGTGCCGGCGTTGCCGCTCGTACCGGCCGCTCCGGTCGTGCCGGCGCTCCCTGTCGTGCCGGCGTTGCCGCTCGTACCCGCGGTCCCCGCGCCGCCACCGCTGTCGCTGCCGGCACACGCAGTCAGCAGCAACGCCGCGCAGGCGAGCGGACCAATGGCGTTGCAAACGATCGAAGAGCGACTCATCAGACGCACCTTTCGCGTGGAGTCACGTCGCGACCGACAGCGCGCGCCGCCTTTGCCGGCGACTGCAACGTTGAGAGCACGTCGCGACGGACGTGTTGCTTACTTATGCAACGAAGGGCGCAAATCGATCACAAAATCTCACTGCGCGACGCAGCGCTGCTGCATGACGGACCAGATCGCGTCCGCGATCGCCGTGGCGCCGGCTTCGGTCGGCACGGGGACACCGGTGTCGCTCATCGTGTATTCGGCGTGGCCGGACCAGATCGGCGTCAGGTCGATGAAGTCGCAGGGGACGCTGCTCTGCGCGCACGCTTGCTGAAGTTGCGGGCGTAACGCCGCCACGCCGGGGATGCCCGGCATCTCGGGTGTCAGGAAGTAGATGATGTGCTCGACGGTCCCGTCGGCGGCGACCTGGTCGAGAAACTGGCCGAACGTCGCGACAACGCTGGCCACCGACGCATCGGAGCCGCCAGCCACCAGCGTGTCCCACGTCCCGCCGTCCATGATCACCACCTTCACTCTTGTCGCGCCGGCCTCGCGTGCGGCGTACTGGTTCGCGACGGCGGCCATCGTGGCGGCGGGCGCGGCGCTGATGACGTAGTCGTCGTTCGGCCCGATGGCGCCGGCGGCGCGCGCAAGATCCCGCACGCGCGTGTGCTGCGTGCCGGTTACCAGGACCCACGAGTCGCCAATCCAGAGGACTTCGGCCGCGCTCACCTGCGCATGTACGCAGGGACCGCCGTCCGTCCGTCCGTTGCCGAGATGGATCGTCCTGCCGTTGCAGGCAGCCGCTGTCGCTGCGAGCGCGAGCAGGAAGGCGCCGACGGACGCGACCCGTCCCGTTCGAGTCACGGCGCAGATGCTACCATCCGCGCGATGACGTCCGGCGCCGTCGTGCTGATCGCGCTGTCGCTTCAGACGCCGATCGACGCGCCCGAGGCGGCGGCGTCGACGAAGGCGCGCCTCGAGCTGCGCGGCGCTGCCGACTGTATCTCTCGCGCCGATCTGGAGGCGCGCGTCGCCGCACGTTCGTCCCGCATTCAGTTCGTGGATGACGCCGCGATCTACGCCCGCGTCGTGCTCGCGCCGGCGCGTCCGGGGAACGTCGCCGCCGAGGTCGCGCTCGCCACGTCTGGCGCCGAGCAGCCGGCCCGCCGCCTCGTCGCGCGATCGTGCGCCGAGGCGGCCGACGCGATCGCGCTCATCATCGCCGTCACGCTCGACCCGACCTTGCAGGCGCCGACCGATCAACCCGTCGCCGCGCCGCCGCCCGCGCCGCCCGTCATCGTCGAAACGCCCGCGCTGCCTCCGCCGATCACGCAGCCACCCGCCGCGCGACGACAGTTTGGCGCCGCCGTCGCCGGTCAAACGATCGCCGGACCGGCGCCGGCGATCATGCCGGGGATCGCCCTCTACGGGATGGCCGCTGTCGATCGCGACAGCGTCTGGTCGCCCGCGCTGTTCCTCGGCGCGACGCACGTCTGGCGCAATGATCTGTCCGAACAGGGCGGCACGGCGTCGTTCACGCTCGATGCGGCCAGCCTCGATGTCTGTCCGCTGCGCGTGGGCAGGACGCGTTTCGTCGCCCGGCCGTGCGCCTCCGTGCTCGTCGGACGGCTGGCGGCCAGCGGCGCCGAGACCGACCAGGCCGCGAGCGCGGCGCGTCCGTTCGCCACCGCGGGCGTCGCGGTGACCGCCAGCTACGGAACGACTGTCGAAGTCGTTGTGCGCGTCGTCGCCGGCATGACGCTGATCCGCGACGCGTACGAGTTCGGCGCGATGACCTTCCATCGCGCCAGCGCCGTCACCGTCGCCGCCAACCTGGGCGTCGGCCTTCGCTGGCCCTGACGCCTTACGGTCGCGAGAGGCCGGCAACATCCGCCACCCGGCGCGCGAGCAGGCTGCCCCGGTTCTCCGCGACGAAGCGCTCCGCCAGCGCGCGCGCCTCGGTCTCGCGGCCAAGCTTCATCAGCGCCTCGATCCGGATCGCGGTCGCCTCGGGACGGAAGCTGCCCGCCGGGTACTTGTCCTGGTAGCGGCGCAAGAGGTCGAGCGCGTTGCGTGCGGCGCCCGCCGACACCGCCGCCCGCGCCGAATCGATCAGCGCGACCTCGGCGCTGAGATCGCCGGCCGTCGTGATGGCGCGAGGACGGGGCGACGCGACCGCGTGGGTCGGAACGTTGGCCGTTGGGGCCTCGGGCCTCGGGCCCCGGGCTTCGGGGATGATTGTGGGCTCGGGCGGCGGCGTCACCGGCGCAGCCACAACCGGAGCGACGACGACGGGCGGCTCGCTCGGGTGGCGCGCGACCCGCGTCCCGACGACGGCGCCCGCGACGACCAGGCCCACGACGCCGACGGTGATCCACGACCAGACCGCCGTCGCGCCCGCCGCGGCGGCCTTCGTCGCGGCCGCACCGGCGGCCAGCGTCGTTGCGGTGGTCGCCGTTCCCAAAGTTGCAACGGTCACGCCGAGCGCGCGGGCCATTCGCGCGGACGATGCCGCCGACGGCTTCTGCTGCTGTGCCGCTTCGAGCACGCGCCGCTCGAACGCGGTCGCATCCGATGCGAGCAAGCGGTCGCTGTTCGCCGCAGGCTGGTCGGGCCGGTTCATGACTCGCCTTCTTTCTGGAGGCTCTTCTCGACCCGCGCCGCTGCGGTGCGGAATTGCTCTCGCGCGCGTCGCAGGCGCGAGGCGACGCTGCCCAGCGGAATCTGCAACAGCTCCGCGATCTCCGGCGACGTCAGCCCTTCGATCTCGTAGAGGACGAACACCTCGATCAGATCCGGGTCGACCTTCGACAGCACCAGATCGCACAGCTGCATGTCCGCGCGCGTTTCGCTGGCGTCGCGGTCGGTGGCGGCCAAGCGCTGATCCATGTCTTCATCGAGCTCCCAACGTACGGTCTTGCGCCCGAGCGTGTGCGCGACCCGCAGCGCAGTCGCGATCAGGAACGAGCGCTCGCTCTCCGGACGGATGTCGTCCAACTTCTCGGCAGCGAGCAGGAAGGTCTCTTGCGTCGCATCCTCCGCGGCTTCTAGTGACAGGCCCCGCCGCCGCAACGCACGCCAGACACTCACGTGGTGGGCCGCGAAGATTTTTTCCAGGCGAATACGATCCGCCGCTGCCGCCGCTGCCGCCTCGGTGGCTGGTATTCGCTCGGCGGGTGCTGCCATCGTCAAACTGTTGACTCGCGTGATCCGAGGATGACCCTGCCGTATCTACAATGCACTTTGCAGCGCGATTCGATCACGAAAAGCGCAGGAAATCGCGGCGAAGCGCGCGTCTGAAGCGCCGGGTGTTTCGGTCTACTGATCCATCATCTTGCGCATCACCGTCCATGCGGCGTCCTGACAGAGCGTGCACGACGCGCCGTAGAAACGGCCGCGCAGCGCGGTGTCGCCCATCAGGTGGACGCGCATCCAGGCGGTGACGGTGACCTCGACCGGCTTCACCGCCGTGCCGTTTCCGAAGCTGATCCAGTTGGCGTGATCGGCGGCGAGGTAGCTCGCGAGCATTACCGGCTGGTTCGTGATGCCGTTGTACGCGTTCATCACGGTGCTGCACGGGACGGTCGTGTCCATGCCGCCGCAGAACAGCATCGCCGGCCCGTGCAGGTTGCGCTGGGTCGAGGCGCCGCAGAGGGGCGCGATCGTGGTGATGTGCGCGTCGCCGCCCGCCGTCGTCGTCGCGAAGCCGCCCTGCGAGTGGCCGGTCGCCCCGATGTGCGTCGTGTCGATGCGCTGATACAGCACGCTGCTCGGATCGGCGTTCTGGTCCAGCACCCAGGTGACGCCCGCGACCATCGGCGGCGGATCGCCTTGCGCGACGTTGGTGCTGTTGGAAGCGATCACGACGAAGCCGTGCGAGGCGAGGTGTCTGAGCAGCACGCCGTAGAGGTTGGGCGTCGAGCCCGTTCCGTTGCCCCAGGTGATCACCGGGTGGCAGAGGCCGCCTTGCTTCAAGTCCATCGGACGGAACATCGTGAACATCGGCGCGGCGCCGCCGTCGACCCCGACGCCCGCGGCGGGACCGACGTTGTTCTCGGTGACCGTCGCGAACGGTCCCGGCATCGACGGATCGGCGGCCGGGAAGGCG
>DATMZL010000588.1:0-3932 GCA_035607075.1 Polyangia bacterium | reverse complement strand
AGCGCGGCGGCGGTCGCGCGCGCCGCCGAGACCTCGCGCGGGCCCAGCGGCCACGCCGCGGCGATCGCCCGCAGCGCGAACGCCGCCGCGATCGACGGCAATAGCCACAGCAGCAGCACGCGCCGCGGGCGCGATTCCTGGCGCGTCGCGAACAGCACGACGGCGAACGCCACCACCAGGTAGAAGAGGTGCGCCCGCACGCGCGCCGCGAGGATCTCGGAGGACGGCGCCGCCGAGAGCGCCGGCAGCCCGCCCGTCCAGAGCTGCAGCTCGGTGACCGAAAAGACGTGGTCACCGCCGCGCGCGGACAGCCTCACCCAGCGGCCGCGAGCGCCGAGGCCTTCTGTCGACCGCGCGCGCAGGCCCGGCATTCCGACTGGCCGCGCGACCCACAGCTCGCGGTAGTTTTTGCCGTCGTCGGAGATGCTGACGACGTAGTCGTCGTTGTTGTCGCCCTGCAGGAAGGCGGACTCGATGCGCGCCTCCTGGCCCAGGTCGTATTCGACGAAGCTGGTCTCGAACTGGAACGTCGTCGCGCCGGGGGCATTCCAGTCGGCGCCCTCGGCGGCCAGCCGGCCGTCGGTGATCAGCGCCGGGCTGGCCACGCCCTCGGCGCGCACCGGCTGCTTGCCCTCGAGCAGGTTCTCTGACGGCCCGCGGCTGCAGGCCGAAGCCGCCAGCGCGCAGAGCACAGCCGCGACCGGGGGCGTCAGGATGAGTGGAAGGGGGTTCCGGCGCACGCGAGGCCGGATGGTATTATCGCGGCCGCCGATTGGGAACGTCGATGAGGCCGAGGTTCGATTTAATTCGCGTCGTGGCGGCGGTGGCGGTGCTGGCGCTGGCGGCGCCGGCCTGCTCGGATTCGAACGAGTCCAGCTCGATCGAGATCCTGCACTGGTGGAAACAGGGCGGCGAAGCAGAGGCGATCGGCGCGCTGCTCGATTACTTCAAGCAACAATACCCGGGCGTGGCCATTGTCGACAGCAGCGTCGACGGCAGCTCGCTCGCGCGCGCCGCGATCCGCAGCAAGATCAGCGACGGCATCCCCCCTGACACCTTCCAGGCCAACGGCGGCTGGGATCTGATGGGGTGGGTGCTCTACAACAATCACGACGCCGGGCAGTCATATATGCAGGAGCTCCCCGCGTCGGCGCTCGAGTGGACGCAATACGTTCCGGAGCCAGTTCTCCAGAGCGTCAGCTACAACGGCAAGGTCTACGCCGTTCCGCTCAACATCCACCGGGTGAACACCTTCTTCTACAACAAGAAGGTGTTCGAGGACGTCGGCATCCACGCCGATCAGCTCACGACGCTCGACGACTTGTTCGACGCGGCCGAGGCCGTCAAGCAATACAACCTGAGCAAGCAGCAGCTGGATCCCACGACGCCGCCGATCACGCCGATCGCGATGGGGTTCAAGCAAACGGAAGGCGACATGGCGACCGACGACACTTGGACGCTGGCGCTCGCTTTCTTCGAGAACATCCTGGTCGCACGGATGGGCGGCGACCAGTACGCGGCGTATTTCGCCGATCCGAAGCCGGGCAACGACGCCATGGAGCAGCTCATGGCGAGCGCGCTCGCGGACTTCCGAAAGCTGGTCTCTTACTCCAACGTCGACGCTTCGGCGCTGACCTGGGCGGAACCGCTGGACATGGTCCTGCGGGGCGACGCGGCGATGACGATCATGGGTGATTGGGGCAAGGGCTACGCGAACTCGATGGATTTCGACGCCAAGACATTCGGCGCGATGCCGACGCCCGGTACGGCCGGCACGTTCGTGTTCACCACCGACACGTTCGGGCTGACCCTCGGCTCCACGCACGTCAACGACACGTTGAACCTCCTGAACGTGTTCGGCTCGCGCGACGGCCAGGACATCTTCAACCCGATCAAGGGATCGATCTCGGCGCGCACCGACTCGCAGATCATGAACGGCAAGTACGACGATATGGCGAAGCAGACGTTCGACGACTTCGTGAATGCCAACAAGGTGCCGGCCACTTCGATCCTGGCGCCGCAGACCTACCTGGACGCGATCGGCAAGGCGCTCGCCGAGTTCGCGAAGACGCGCGAGAACGGCGACGCGACCGGCAACGCGAGCATCGTCCAGCACACGCTGGACAACTACGCTGACGTGCTGCTCGCGAGCTGCTGGCCCAAACCGGCCGCCAACTGCCATTAGCTGATCCCGCGCGAAGCGCGGGATCGCGAACTGATTCCCGGTTATCCGGTATAGACTGGCGGCGATGGCCCCCGGCGAGTACGACGACGAGACAGAGCTGCGTCGGGAAGAGCCTACGCGCGCGGTGCGAAGCTGGCCGGAGCTGGCCTGGACCGACGAGGGGGGCGCGCACAGGTGCGTGCTGACCGGGCGGACGACGATCGGGTCGGCGCCGGGCGCCCAGGTGCGCATCGCCGACCGCGAGGTGTCGCGCCTGCACGCCGAGCTGGAGCCGTCCGACCGCGGGACCTGGGTGCGCGATCTCGGCAGCCGGAACGGAACCTCGGTCGAGAACCTGCAAGTCGGGGCAGCGCTGGTCCCCGACGGCGCCCGCATCCGCATGGGCGGCACCGAGGTGGTGCTGCGGTATCCGGCGGCCGCGTCACCCGTCGAGCTGTGGCCGGGCGACCGCTTCGGCGGGTTGCTCGGCGCGAGCACGCCGATGCGCGAGCTGTTCGCGCAGATGGCGCGCGTCGCCCAGACCGACGCCCCCGTGCTGATCCTGGGCGAGACGGGGACGGGCAAGGAGCTGGCGGCGCGTGCGATCCACGACGCGTCGGCGCGGGCGGCCGGACCGTTCGTGATCGTCGACTGCGCGGCGCTGGCGAGCTCGATCATCGAAGGCGAGCTGTTCGGGCACGCGCGCGGCGCGTTCACGGGCGCGATCGCGGCGCGCGCCGGATCCTTCGAGGCCGCGCACGGCGGGACGATCTTCCTCGACGAGATCGGCGAGCTGCCGTCCGCGCTGCAACCGAAGCTGTTGCGCGTGCTGGAGTCGCGGACGATCAAACGTCTGGGCGAGAGCGAGCACCGGCCGATCGACGTGAGGCTTGTCGCGGCCACACACCGCGATCTGCGCCGGATGGTCAACGCCGCCGCGTTCCGCGAGGATCTCTATTTCCGCATCGCCGTGCTGCCGCTGGTTCTGCCGCCGCTGCGCGCGCGCAAGGACGACATCCCTCTGCTGTTCCAGCACTTTCTGAACAGAAGGCAGCCCGTCGAGCCGGTGTCGCCGCGCGAGCTCGCCGAGATGCCGTGGCTGGGCAACGTGCGCGAGCTGCGGAACTTCGTCGAGCGTGCGTGCGCGATCGGCGCCAAGGACGCGCTGCAGGCCAGCCGCGTGCCGGTCAGCGACGTGGGCGCCGCGCCGGCGGAAACGAACCCCGGCGGCGTCGCGTTCGACCAGCCGTTCAAAGAATTTCGCGAGCGCTGGATCGATCAGGGCGAGCGCGAGTACCTGCAGCGCCTGCTCGAACGTCACGGCCGCAACGTCCCGGCGGCCGCCGAGGAAGCCGGCCTGGATCGGACGTACGTGTACCGTTTGATCCGCAAGCACGGCCTCTGAGGGTCTGCGCCTAGATGCAGACGCCTTCGGCGCAGTGCGTGCCGTCGGGGCAGGGGAGGTCGCAGGTCAGGCACTGTTGATCGGTCCAGATCTCGCGCTCGCACCCGTTCTTGTCGTCGTGGTCGCAGTTCTCGTAACCGCGCTTGCATCCGCCGATCACGCACACCTTGTTGGAACATCCGGCGATGCCGTTGGTGGGCGCGTCGCATTTGTGACCGCACGTCTCGCAGTTGTCGGGGTCGTGGGCGACGTCCGTCTCGCAGCCGTCGCTCGCGTCCATGTTGCAGTTCCGCCAGGTGCCGAGGCAGTAGTCGGGGGCGCACTCGCCGTTGTTGCCGCATTTCGCCTTCGCGTGCGGCGGGG
>DATMZL010000994.1:0-3265 GCA_035607075.1 Polyangia bacterium | reverse complement strand
TCGCATGACTACCCTGCTTTCAGGCTGAAGGGGGGATAACGGTCGGTCACGAGCAGGAACGCGTAGGCGTTCACGCGCAGGCTCCACCGCCCGACGCCGACCACGTAGTTGAAGAGCAGCTGGGGATAACGCCCGGTCATGAGGATCGCGAACCAGGCGATCACGATCGCAAGGGCCGCTCCGATGATCAGGACGATCAGCGCGACGTAATGGGGGATCGCCAGGAACCACTTGACCAGTGGAAGCCAGCGGTTCAGGTCGCGATCGACCTCTGGATACTCGATCTCGAGGTGCACCGATTGCTCCTCGACAGTGGACGGATATCGGTCCGTGAGCAGGGCCACGTAGGCACCGACGCGGGCGCCGAAGCGGGTCAGCTCCCGTGCGAAGTCGAACCACCAGCGCGGGTAGCGCATGCGGATGACGATCATCAGCGCCGTGGCGAAAGCCAAGCCGGCGAGCAGTCCACCGCCGGCTCCGACAATTCGCTCGCCGGCTGCGGTGACCATCATCTGGGTCCCGCTCCCCGTGATCACTCCGAGCACGATGGCAATCGGTATGACCCAGATCAGGCGAAAGAAGGTCGTAACCCGATCAAGGCGTTCGGGGTAGTCAATGGTCAGACGAGCCGCGTACGGCCCCACTGGCATCGCTGGCGCCGTCACGACGCCACACTCGCCCGCGTCAGCGCGGCCAGCGCGCCGCGGTCGCTGATGCTGATGATGACCTTGCCCCGGGCACGTCCGAGTTCCAGGTAGCGGATCGCCTCGGCTGCTTGGTCGAGGCGGTAGGTCCGGTCGATGACCGGCACGATCTTTCCGTCGTCTGTCAGCTGCGCAAGGACGAGCAGGTCGGCACTGCTCGGAGCGGTCGTGAACGAGACGATCCTGTGGCTCGTGAACCGCGTCAGCACCACGGCAGCCAGGATGTGACCGAACGGCCCCACCCAGCGGTTGGTACCGACGTATGACAGCAACAGCGTGCCCGTCGCGGTCAGCGCGCGTCGTCGAGCCGACAGTGAGTGGTTGCCCACAAGGTCCAGGATGACGTCATACCGACTGGCTGACTCCGTGAAGTCCTCGCTGGTGTAGTCGATGACGTGGTCGGCGCCGAGTGATCGAACCATCTCGACGTTCGGGCCGCTGGTCACCGCGGTCACCTCGGCGCCCAGGACCTTGGCGATCTGCACCGCATAGGTGCCGACGCCGCCCGAGGCCCCATTGATCAGAACCCGCTGCCCGGGCTGGACCTGTCCGGCATCGCGAAGCCCCTGGAGTGCGGTGAGCGCGGCCAGCGGCATCGCGGCGGCCTGTTGGAAGCTGAGGCTCGACGGCTTGGCCGCCAGGGCGGTGTCCGGCGCCGCGACGTACTCCGCGATCGCGCCGGGGACGCTCCCGTACACCTCGTCGCCGGGGCGGAAGGCGGTCACCAAACTGCCTACCGCCGCCACACGACCGGCGAGGTCCGTGCCCGCGACGGCGAACTGGGGTCGACGCGGGCTAAAGCCGAGTCCGGAGCCCGCGGCGCGCATCAGATAGGGGCGGCCGCGCAGGATGAGCCGGTCGGCGGTGTTGACCGACGCGGCATGCACGCGCACCAGCACGTCGTGGTCGCTGATCGTGGGCTGGTCGATGTCGCGCAGCTGCAGGTCATCGGGTGAGCCATAGGTTGGTTGAACGATTGCCTTCATGGTGGTCTCCTGCTAATGTACGGCGTACATCGCCAATACGGCGTACATTAGATGTACAGCGTACATGCGTCAAGACCCAGGTGCCGAGAGGGATGCAAATGTCTGTCAAGCAACGATCGAGGACCAGACGACGAGTCCCACTCAGCCGGCAGCGAGTGCTCCGAACGGCCATCAAGCTCGCTGATGAAGGCGGAATCGAGTCGCTCAGCATGCGGAACGTCGCCCAGGAGCTGGGGGTGTACCCCATGGCGCTCTACAACCACTTCGCGAACAAGGACGATCTGCTCGACGCGATGGTCGACGTGATGTACGAGGAGATCGACGTCACCGCCGGAGGGTCAGACTGGAAAGGGGCGATGCGTCAGCAAGCCAACTCGATCCGCGAAGTGCTCGCGCGTCACCGCTGGGCGCTGGGGGTGATCCAGTCCCGCGTCCATCCAGGCCCGGGCAACATGCGATACCACGACATGGTGATACGGGCGTTGCGGCAGGCTGGCTTCTCCGTCGCGATGGCCGTTCACGCCTTCACCCTGCTCGACAGCTTCATCTTCGGCTTCGCGCTGCAAGAGCAGACCCTGCCCTTCGAAAGCACGGACCAGGTCGACAAGTTGGCGATCGAGATTCTCAGCCAGTTCCCCGCTGACGACTATCCCTACCTCGCCGAGTCCGTTGCCGAGCACGTGGGCAAGGCCGGCTACGACTTCGCCAGCGAGTTCGACTTCGGTCTCGATCTGATCCTCGCCGGTCTGGACAGCCTCCGGGCGTCGCCCGACCGTGCCGATCCCATCGGCACGGCCTGACTGCGGAGCGAGAGTGGTTGGCGCATAGTCCGGCTTGAGCGAGCGATGGGCACTCGGGGTCGCGCGCGGGGGCTCAGCCTGCATTCAAGAGATCACGCTGGCTCCAGGCTCGGGACGACGAGCCAACCAAGGGCGCGGCCCGAATAGATCAGCTGCTCGGTCGTCAGTCCCGACCGCGCTCGTAGGTCGGCGAGGTGCCGCTTGACGGTGCTGGGCCTGATACCCACGAGTTCGGCCGCGTCGTGGACCGACCCGCCGGCGGCGACGTAGGCGGAAAGCACGTCCATCTGGCGCCGCGTCGCCTGCGGCGGAAGCACCCCGCGCTGGTACCCGTCCCTCATGCCAGCCGCCTAGCAGCGGCCAGCCACTCGTCGCGCCCCTCGATCGGGATGGTGTAGGTTGAAATCGCGCGTCCAACACCTGTCGGGCGCGCCATTACAGCCTTTTCGGGCAGCGCCACCTCCAAGCCGTGGGCTTACGAGGCGAGCGCGCCACAAGACGCTGCGCGAGCCGGTCAGGCCGGCACGATGTTGGCGTTGTAGCGGAAGCGGTTCTCAGGGTCCCAGGTCCGCTTGATCTCGCGGAGCTTGGCGAATCGCTCCGGGCCAAATGCCGCCGCGACACGGGCGGAGGTTTGGTCGACCTCCGGATAGTTGAGGTAGCCGCCACCTGACAGCGAGTAGGGCTCGAACAACCGGGCCGCTCTGCGTCCCCATTCGATACCCGCCTCGTCGCCGCCGGCCTCACGCCAAATGGACAGCGCGGTGACATTCGC
>DATMZL010001008.1:0-3829 GCA_035607075.1 Polyangia bacterium | reverse complement strand
TGATCCTGCCCCGAATCGGTGGACGGTTTCGTTACGCTGCCTGAGTTAGCTGCTTCTCCGCAAGTGCCTCGAAGACGGCGGGGGCCTTGCCGCCGATGGTCGTGTGGCGTCGCCGCCGGTTGTAGAAGACCTCGATGTACTCGTGGATCGCCTCGGCGGCCTCTCGGCGCGTCGGCCAGCCACGTCGATGTATGAGCTCGCGCTTCAAGGTGCCGAAGAAGCTCTCGACGACGGCATTGTCCCAGCAGTTTCCTCGACCACTGAAGCTGCACTTGATGCCGTGTGATCGAAGCATCCGTTGGTAGTCGTCGCTCGTGTACTGCGAGCCGCGGTCGGAGTGCTGGAGCAGCCCTGGTCCCGGCAGTCGCTGACCGACGGCCATCGTGAGCGCCGACAGCACGATGTCCGTATGCATGCTGGGCTGGATCGACCAGCCGACGACTCGACGCGAGAACAGGTCGATGACGACGGCGAGGTAGAGCCAGCCCTCGTACGTTCGCACGTACGTGATGTCGCTCGCCCACACGCGGTTCGGCTGCGGCACGTTGAAGGCGCGGTCCAGGGTGTTCGGCGCGCAGGCCGCGTCGCTCGGGGCCGACGAGGGATGACGCCACCGTTTCTTCATTTCTCCGACGAGGTCGCGCTCTTTCATCAGCCGCGCGACCCGCTTTCGGCTGACCCTCTCACCGGCCTCGCGCAGGTCGTCGACGATGCGCGGGCTGCCATACGTGCCGCGCCCCTCGCGGTGTGAAGCCACGATCAACGTGCCGAGCCGTGCGTCCTCCAGCGCGCGTCGCGAAGGTGCGCGTCGGCGCCATGCGTAGTACCCGCTACGCGATACGTGCAGCATGCGACACAAGCTCGGAACCGAATGCCGGGCCTTCTCCGCACCGATGAACGCAAATCTCATCGGCCGTCCTTGGCGAAGAAGGCCGCCGCTTTTCGGAGGATCTCTTTCTCCTCCTTGAGGATCCGATTCTCCTTCCGGAGCCGCGACAGCTCCTCTCGCTCCTCGCTCGTCAGCGCACCGGCAGGTCCCATCCCTCGATCGATCTTCGCCTGTCGTACCCAGCTGTGCAGCACCGACTCGATCAGATCCAGATCGCGAGCCACCTGGGCGGCCGTCTGACCTTCCTTCAGGACGAGGCGGACAGCCCTCGCCTTGTACTCATCCGTGAACTTGCGGCGAGTACGCCGCTTCTTCTGCTCCTCCATGGACACCATCTACTCCTTCCGAGTGGTGTCCACCAAACCGGGGCAGGATCACCTAAAGGTTGCGAGGCCCTAAATTGAACGTTACCTCGCTCGTGACCGCGGCGGATCTAGATCGCGCGCTCGATGTCGCGGCGAAGACGAAGCGCTGGTTAATCGCAACCGTGTCCGTCTCTTCAGTGTCCGATCGTATCGATACGATGCTCGACGCTGACGTCATAGGTTGGCTCGACAGACACGCTCTCATCGCGCAGATCACCTCAGAAAGTGAAGGGGACTTGGCGAAGCTGCTCTGCGTCCGTGCTGTGCCGACATTGATCGCGTTCCGCGAAGGGCTCGAGCGGACCCGAATGGTCATCACAACAGGTAGGCGCGACATACTCGGGTGGCTGACCGCGCTTGATACCTTGCCCGCGACGTTTGATATCGGGCTGAGACATTCAGCGGCAGACATACTGCGGGTAGACCAGCGATTCGACGAAGCCACCGAGGCATACTTGTGGCTCTGGAATAGCATTCCTGGTATCGATCCCGACTATGTTCGAGTGCGTGTCTCATTGATCGCGCAGCAAATCGCATCTTTCGCGAACGTCCATCCAGGTGCCCGAGCCGCGTTCGCGGAGATTCGGGACGCCAGCGGAATCGCGGCGGGCATCCACGACGCCAAGGGTTGGTTCGGTCCACGGGTCGACTGGATCGCATTGAACGATGTCGTTGGCGATCGTCACCGCACGCTCGAGTGGTACAGCGCCATCAGGAACGATCCAAAGACTGAACCGGCTCGAGATCACGTTGCCAGTCTCTTGCTGGAACCACTGAAAGAAGCTCGACGATGGTCCGATATTGGCAGACTGTTTTCGGATCCGGCGGCGAAGCTTCGCGACACGTACAGAGTATTGGGGCTCGGTCGATTTTTGGGCCCGCGAATCCTAGGCAACGAGCGATTTGCAACGGTAACGCGAGTGACTGCGGACATGTTTCGTGAGGACGCGGTAACGCTCTACGCTGGTTTGATTGCGGCCGGGCGATCGCTGGATGCATCAGTCCTGCGCTCGGAGGCGATGAGGCTCGACCCCTCGGACGAAATGCGGAGTGCACTGGATAACGCGCCAACGTCTTACAACTAGAAATGGCGAGTCTCCGCCTAATTGAACGGCGGCGACGGGAGGAAAGCGCTCGGACGACGCTCGCGAGACTGACGGTCCTAAGCATCGCCATCCGACTCGCAAAGCGGCTACGATATCTTGATCTCGCAAAGGAGGTCGCGTGATGGCTGGAGGCACCGGGGACGTCGTGCTCTACGTAGTGGCGCTCGTCGCGGCGATCTGGGTTCTGGTGCCAGCGGCGGCGTTCGCGCTAGGGTTCATGCGCTACAGGCACACGGTCCATCCCGAGCCGGCGCGGGCCAACGACTATGCGCAACCCGCTGATTTGAACGCATCTTACGGACGGGTCGCGCTTGTCACGGTCAGTTGAATCGTGGACGTGATCGATGTTGTTGTCGTTGCTGCGAGCGCAATCCCGTTGATCGTGGTCGGGCTCGATCGCGCGGCCGCCCGGCGCCGACGTAGGGCGGCGCGCAGAGAGCTCCTCCGAGTGGCCGAAGTACCCATCGCAGCCATCAAGGACGGTGACATCGTTCGCATCAAGGGCCGCGCGGCGGCACGAGAATCCTTACGGACGTCGCCCGTCTCCCGGCGTCCGTGTATCGCGTATCGTCTCACCGTCTACTACCGCGACGGCATCAACCAGGCTTGGCGCCAAGTCGTCGAGGACGACGGATTTTCCTCCTTCACAGTCGCGGACGACTCGGGACAGGCGAGTGTCGATCCTTCGTTTGAAATCCGACTGGATCCATACCGCGAGAGCTCCGTCCCCGCCGCGTCGCCGATGCTGGCAAGCTTGCTCGCGACCGGAGGCGTAACCGCCAGCGAAGTCTTCGGAGCAAAGCGCCAGTTCCGCTACGTCGAGATCATCCTGAGGCCGGGCGACAAAATCATCGCAGTCGGAAGGGCAACGATCGAGATCGATCGTGCCTGGCGGGCGGCCTCGCATCGAGAGCCGCCCGTGATGTGTCACCTGACGGGCGCCGAGGAACCCGTCGTCATTGCTACCGCGGATGAACCGTGACGTGCGCCCAGTGGCGGAGGGCCCGGAGGCGCGGAGACGGGTTGCGAAGTCTCCAGAGCTGCGAAGTCTCCCGGCACTTCATCCCCGGTCCGATCTTTGAGGAGTCTCGATGAATGGAAGCCCCTCTGGCGTAGTGCTTTATACGATCGCGGTGGCAGCGGCGATCTGGATCGTCGTGCCCGCCGTCGCGTACTCGATGGGCTGGACGACCTTGCGAAGTCGCGCGGTCCGCGATCGGGCGGCCGTGGAGCCGAAGGGTGCCGATCCCGATTACGAAAGGCGGTACCGGCAGTTCGAGGCGCTTGGGTTTCAGCCCGTCGGGACGTCGCGCGAGACGTGCTGGTTCATCAACAACCACAAATGGTACTGGAAGTCGCGCGGGACGCGGTGGATGACGATGCCCGATGGCAAGATGCTGGTCAGCTTCCACCGCATGCTGGGCGACGAGCCGGTCCGCTTCGGCGTCGTCACCGTCTTCGAGCGCGGC
>DATMZL010000874.1:0-2534 GCA_035607075.1 Polyangia bacterium | reverse complement strand
GACTTGCTCGTCGTCCCCGACCGATCCGCCTTAATGTCCGCGGCCGCGTCGCGTCCCGCGTCGAGCGCGGGCTCGATCGGTGGGCTCGCGTCGGCGGCGGGACCGCCGTCGCCGGCGTCCGTGGACGCGTCGTCGCTCCCGGCGTCAGGTGAGCCGTCGGCGAGCGCATCGGCCGCGCGATCCGCCGCCGCTTCGACGAGCCCGTCGATCGCAGCGTCGCCGCCGTCAGCGGCGTCCGCGACGGCGTCCTTGCCGGCTTCCCCGGCCGTATCGGTGCCACCGTCGTTGCTTCCGTCGGGTGCGCCGCCGCCGTCAGACGTCGTTCCACCGTCGCGTTCCTGGCAGATGCCCGCCGCACACATGCCGTGCGCGCCGCACGCGCGCCCGTCGGGAACGGGCGCGCACACACCGTCGAGCGCCGCGCCCGCGAGCCGGCTGCACGCCTGACAATCGACCGGACCGCCCGCGCACGCGGTCGCGCAGCAGACGCCGTCGACGCAGAATCCAGACGCGCACTCGGGGCCGGTGATGCAGCCGCCGCCTCCCGCGGCAGGCGTGGAACGGAGGATCCGGATACGCGTGCGCGCGATCGGGTAACCGCCGGGCGAGTCCGCCTGCGTGTACGCGAGCGCGACGCGGCCGTCGGTGCCGCTCGCGAGCGCGATCGGATCGGTCAGCGTGTCGCTGCCGTCGTCGATCGCGCCGAGCTCCGTCGCGCCGACGACACCCGCGGGCGTCACCGGCGCGTACCGGATCTCGTGGGCGACGGCCAGGCCGCCCTCGGGCAGCTGCAGCGCTTTCCAGCCCACCACGAAGCGCGTGCCGTCGAACGCGACGCCCGGATACGCATCGGACTCGTCGCCGGCGGGCGCGGAGATCGGGAACGCGCCGGGCGACTGCACCGCGCCCGCTGCCGACACGAGCGCGCCCATGATCCGGCGCGGTCCGGATTCTTGCCAGACGACGAGGTAGACGCCCGCGCCGAACGTCGCCGCCGGCCCGAAGAGGCCGGTGCCCGTGGCCACTGTGATGGGCGACGTTCCGACAAGCGCGCCGTCGGTGCCGACGAAGCGCCCCGCGATCGCGGCGCCGCCCGCCGTCCACACCGCGAGGAACCGCGCGCCGTCGCTGGCGACGCCCATCGCGGTATACGCGTTGCCCGACCCGTCGACGACGGTCATTCCCGGCGCGGTGCCGTCGGCGCGGACGCGCGTCGCGTGCACCTCGACCTTGCCCGTCGACGGCGCCGTCCCCTGGCCCACGACAAGAAACGTGCCCCCCGCGTAGGCGATGTGGTTCGCCGCCTGTTGCTGCGTCGCCGCGGTGAACACCGGGCTGGTGGGCGAACCGTCGAGCCCGAACAGCCGCCCCAGCAGCGGGATCCCGGTCATGCCGGGCGGGGTGCCCACGCCCACGGCGAGGAACTGTCCGCCGCCCCAGCCGACGGCGTCCGAGCCCACCCCGGGCGGATCCGTGATCAGCGGCGACGCCACCGGCAGCAGCGGCGCGCCGTCAGGCGACAGCGTGGTGCCAAAGAGGCGGGCGCCGCCGAGGCGCTGGTCGCGCCAGACCACCGCGAAGCCCGTGTCGCCGCCCGCCACCATCGGCGAGTATTCGGGGTTCAGCGACCGCGACAGCAACAGCGGCGGCGCGTCCAGCGGCGTCGCCGTGTCGCGCAGGCGCGTCCCGTAGATGATCGCGCTGCTCGTCTCCCACGCCACCAGCGTCGTGGTGGCGCCGCGGATCAGCAGCGGGTGCACCTGCTCCGCGTCACCCGTGCTGACGATCGGCACGGGCGACAGCAGCGGCGCCGCACCGTCGACGGTCACGCGCTGGAAGGTGATCTGGTGCGACAGGCTGTCGGCGTGCGCGACCGCCATGTCGCCGAGCGAGGGCTCGTAGACGAGCGCGGGCTGCCGCTCCCACATCTTGTCCGTCGCCTGCACCGCCTGCGCCGGACCCGTGAAGGTTCCGGCCTGCACTCGGCGCACCATCACGGACGCTTGCGTGGCCGCGCCGCCGTCGAACTCCTCCCACGCGATCCAGACGCGGATGCCGTCGAAGGCCAGCGCGGCTCCGGCGGTCACGGCGGGAAACACGGCGGTGGCCGCGTCGAGGCGGCTCGAGAGATTCAACCCGGGCCCGATTCGCCGCAGCGACACCACCGTATCGGAGTTGGGGCGCAGCTCGCGCCAGCCGACGACGAAAGATTGCCCGTCCCACAAGATGTCGGGCGCGCTCTCGGTGCGGGCGATGGAAGCGTTGGGCATGCCGGTGTCGCTGAGCACGGCCGGCGTCGCGTCGACGAGGTCGCCGGCCGCCGACACGCGCGCGAACAGCACGCGCCACTTCGGGTATCCGTCCTCGACCCAGGTGACGCCGTAGTTGCCGCCGCCGTAGACGACGCGCGCGCTGGTCGCCTGGGCCGAGATGTCACTGGTGGCGATCGTGATCGGATCGCCTGCCACCAGATCGCCGTCGGCCGTGACGGTGACGCGGGCGCCGCGCACCATCCACGGGCTGCCCGCCTCGGT
>DATMZL010001710.1:0-2169 GCA_035607075.1 Polyangia bacterium | reverse complement strand
CTGGAACACCTTGCCGTACCAGCGCAGCGCGCTGTCGTAGTCTTCCAGCTGCTCTTCGTGGAGGCGCGCGATGCGCTTCGTCCAGTTGAGTCGCGCGGCGGGCTCCTCGGTCTGGACCAGGCGGATCTCGCCGATCTTGATCAGCGATCGCCAGTCGGCGCGGCCGGCGTAGAACGGCTCCAGCAGCTCGGCGGCCGGGCCCTGCACCGCGATGTCGTCGAGCATCCCCTCGAGCATCTTGATCGCGCCCGGGTGGTCGGGATCACCCGACAGGACCAGCCGCAGGTGTTCGAGCGCGGCCTCCCGATCGTTCTGGCGATCGTGCTCGATCTCCGCCATGCGGAAGCGAATGCCGACGAGATCGCGCTCGGGCAGCACGCCCCGCTTCAGGAGATCCTCGAGCAACCGCGTCAGGTCGCCCCATCGCTCCGCCTTCGTGTAGAGGCGATCGAGCGCCTGCGCGGCCGCGCGATCGTTGGCGGAGATTTCGAGGACGCGCTCGAACGCGGCGATCGCCTCGTCGAGGCGGCCCAGCGGCTCCTCGGCCAGCCCGCCGATCTGCAAGCGCAGCTCGCGTTCGGCCTTCGTGTCGTTGCCGACCAGCTCGGCCCGCCGGACCAGGACCTCGTACAGCGCCTCGGCGTCGTTCGCCCGGCGGTAGATCCCCTCCAGCGCTTGCAGCGCATCCTGGTCGTCGGGAACGCGATCCAGGACGCGGCGGTGGTAGTCGGCGGCCATCGCCGCGTCGCCGTCGCGCAACGCGATCTCGGCGATGGTCCGATCGAGGCGCAGCTTGACCGCCTCGTCCAGCACGTCCGGGCTGATCTCGCGGTACAGCGCCGCGACCTCGCTGACCCGTTCCAGGCCCGTCAGCCGCTCGTACACGTCGAGCAGCGCCGGCAGCTCCGGCTCGGACAGCGCATCGCGGATCGCCAGCGCGGTCGTCTCGCGCGCCGTCTCCTTGTCGCCGAGGCGCGACTCTTCCAGCGCCGCCAGCCGCATCAACTGCTCCAGACGCGCACGCGCGTCGGTCTGCGCCTCGATGTAGACGCGCACCACCGCCGCCAGCTCGGCGAAGCGTCCGCCGCCCTCGTAGATCGGCTCCAGCGCCTGCGCCGCCGCGAGCCGCAGCCCGCCGTCGGTGCCGGGCGCCAGGAAGCGCTCCAGCGCGGCGACCGCATCCCTGTCGCCCGGCGCTGATTCCAGGACCTCGCGCCAGCGACCGAGCGCCTCGCCCGGATCGCCCAGCGGCCCTTCCATCAACGCCGCGATCTGCCGCAGCAGCGCGACGCTCGCGGCCCCGCTGGCCAGCGACAGACGCCGCTCCAAAACCTCCAGCCGCTGCCTGTGGCGCCCCTGCTGCTCGTAGAGGCGCGCCAGCGTCTCCAGCGCCTGGTCGTCCTGCGGGTTCTCGTCGAGGATGCTGACGCACGCGGCGATCGCCTCGTCGACGTCGCCGACGTCGCGCTCCAGCAGGCCTGCGACCTGACGCCACAGCTCCTGGCGCGCCGTCGCGTCGCCGGCCAGGTCGATCCGCTTGCGCATGATCTCCACGCGCTGGCGGTGCTGCGCGCCGGCCTCGAAGATGCGATCCAGCGCGTCGATCGCGGCGCGCTCCTGCGGATCGATCTCCAGGATCGATCGCAGCGTCGCGACCGACGCGTCGACGTCAGCCAGAGACTTTTCTTGAAGCTCGGCGATGCGGAAGAGGATCTTCTTGCGGTCCTTCGCCGACGGCGCCCACTTCACCTGCATGGCGAGGATCTTCACCAGGCCGGCGACGTCGCCGGTCTCGGTGTAAAGGGTCTCGAGCGCGGCCGCCGCAGGGGCGGTCGTGTCTGTGTCCTCGGGATCGAGCGCGAGGACAAGCTTCCAGACGTCGATCGCGGCGCGCCGGTTACCCAGGCGCACGGAGTACAGCTTCGCCGCGCGCGACAACAGATCGGCGCGCCCCGCGATGTCGGAGGCGTCACGCTTGAACGCCAGCTCCTGATAGACGTCGACAAGCTCCGAGTACCGTTCCAGCACCGTCCCGAGCCGTTCGATCTCCGGCAGCGCGTCGACGTTGCCCGGATCGGCCGCCAGCACCTGACGCCAGGTCGCCAGCGCCGCCGCCCGCGCCTGCAGCTTGTTCTCCTGCAGGTCGGCGATGCGCACCAGCAGCGCGGC
>DATMZL010000694.1:0-7878 GCA_035607075.1 Polyangia bacterium | reverse complement strand
GCCGCGCTTCGCGTCTTCACGGTGGAAGCGGTTCAACACGGGAGCCGACGCGTGACAGAACGGGCACTCGGCGGACGTGAACCAGCGGACCAGGACCACCTTGCCGCGCAGATCGCTCCACGCGACCGAAGGCGCGCCGATCCACTCCGGGACGTTCCATCCCGGCGCCGGCGTGCCGATGAGGTCTGCGCCCTCCGCCGACGCCGCCAAGGCCTGCGGGCCGGAAAAACCCATTCCCAGAGCCGTCAACGCGACAAACGCCGTTCGCATCACGCGCCTACGTCGTCCTTCCGCTTGCGGCGCTGCAGCGCGAGGTACGTCACCGAATCCCACGCGTTGTGGATCCCGACGAACAACAACATCAAGACGCACGCGCCGATCACGAACAGCACCGACAGGGGATTGCCCGTCAGCAAGCTGCCGCTCGTGAACAGCGCGCCGTACGCGACGAACGGCACCACCGTGTGCCAGATCCAGTCTTCCAGCACCGGCACGTAGGCGGTTTGCCGGCGCGCGTGCCGGAGAACGAGCAGCGTGTACCCGATCCCCAGCAGGCCGCACGCCGCGATCGCGACCGATGCGTGCGAGATGTCGCGCCAGGGCGCGCTCAGGATCGCGGAATTCAGTAGCACCGCGCTGAAATGCACGATCGTCGGCGTGCCGAACGCGCGCGTCGTGTGGACGGTCGCCGGCGCCTCGATCTCGGCGCCCAGCACGATGACCACGAACTGCAACCCGGTGAGCGCGGCTGCCGACGAGCCGACGATGACGTAGAAGCTCTCCCAGGCGGCGAGCGGCGACAGCGCGGTCGCTTCCATGATCAGATCACCCGGCGGTGATCTCTAGCAGAGACACGCTGTACACGCCCTGCGGAAACGTGACCGTCCAGCTGCCCGCCGCCGGCTGCGCGGTGGTCTCGAAGTAGCAGAGCTCGGCGGCGTCGCGCAGCTTCACCCACTGCGCCTGGTTCGGCGTCGGCGGCGCGGTGATCGCCTGCCAGGCGCGGTACGCGTTGGCATGGTCGCGATCGACGATGTATTGGCGCACGCGAATCGCCCCCGTGAACGGCAGGTTGTTCAGCGTCAGCGACACGACGTTGGACTTCGTGGAGTCGGCCGCGGCGCCGTTCACGTGGTTGTAGACGAGGACCTGGACGGCGTGTCCGTCGGCGCTGCGCGTGGCCGCCGCGCCCACGCCGTCGGTGACCGTCCCGCCCGTGACGCCCAGCTTCTGGTCGCCCATCATGTGCAGCAGACGGAACGCGTTGAACGACGGCTTGGCGACGTCGAACGACTCGGGATAGCGCGAGTCGCCCTTCACCATCAGGCCGTAGTTGCCCTCCCGAAAAGCCGTTCCCTGTCCCGTGTCGATCTCCTCGTACAGGTCCGACACCGCCCAGTAGCCGTAGCCCGCCGGCGGCGGCGTCGCGGGATCGTTGCCGAGCAAATGGATGATCTTGGCGATGTAGCTGGCCGCGACCTCGCTGTCGCGCGACACGTGCGGCATCCAGCTCGGGCCGAACTCGTTGTTGATCAGCTCGCCGGTGAACGTCATGCCCTTCACGACGGTCACGTTGATGTCGCTGAGCAAGCTCTTGTGAAACGCGACGGCGCCGTTCACGTCGGCGACCATCGCGTTGTTGTCATCCCCGTAACGGTGGTAGGTCAGGAAGTCCAGCTTGATGCCGCCGTTGAACGCGCCGGTGATCAACGATCGGATCGCCCCCGACGATTCGCCGGAGGATCCGGCCGGACCGCCGACGCGCAGCTGCGGATCGGCCTGCAGCAAGCCGGCGACGGTGTTCTTGTAGAGGTCGAAGTAGCTCCCCGAGTACATCCAGGAGGGCTCGTTCCACACCTCGAAGTACCAGTTCGTGCGCACTTCGTCGGCGCCGTAGCGGTCCTCCAGGTGGCGCACGAACTCCGCCATCAGCGCGGCCCACTTGGTCCAGTCGCCGGTGGCGCCCGTGGGCGGGCTGATGTTGGGCGACTTGCCGGCGTACTGGAGCAGCGTCTGGATCTGCTTGGGATCGGACGCCAGCGCCTTGGGTGTGAAGCTGATCTCCACCATCGGGCGCATGCCCGCCGCCACGACGGCGTCGTAGATCGCGTCGATGCCCGACCAGTCGTAGATAGGCATGCCCGATGCGTCTTCCTTGTAGGCGCCGACGTCGTCATTGAAGATGCCGTGGAACCGCGCGTACTGGAATCCGGCTTGCGCGTGCGCCTTGCGGAGCGCGTTCTGCACGTTGCGCCCGTAGGCGGTGCAGAGGAACGTGTGCGCGTGATCGACGGCGACAGCTTTTTCGTAGAAGCGATTCCACGTTCCGAGGGCTGTACCCGCGTCGACGGCGAGCGTGAACTCGGCGGGACCGGAGGCGGTGGGCGCCGCGCCGGCGCAGGTGGTCGGCGCGGCCGGCGCGGTCCACGGCTGCGGGTCCGAGCACATCGCCACGGGGGTCCCGCCCGCGCTGCCGCCGCTACCGGTTCCCGCCGTTCCGCCGCCGGAGCCCGCGCTTCCGGTCTTGTACGCGGGATCTTTCGCGCACGCGGAAACAGCCAGGAAGGCGGCGACGATCAAATAACGAAGGTGGTGCGACACGGGCGCACGCTAGCACGGGCCCGAGGAGCGGGTAGGCCCGGCGGCGCGCCGCTGGATCACGCGGCGTTGCCGCGCGCCTGACGTGCAGTCCGTGAAATGAAAAGATGGCGACCGTAAATGATAAGAAGCGCCGCGCCCGTTAAACGCGCAGCCACGTGTAAGCGGCCGCGAGCGCGTCGCGACCGCCGGTCGTCAGCGGTTCGCCGTGACCGACGATCAGACGATCGAACGGACGCGCGAGCAGCTCATCCAGGCTGCGGCGGGCCGCCTTCCGATCGCTGAACGAGGTCCACCGGATGATCCGGCTGACGGCGATCCGGTCGTAGAAGCCCATCGCGCGCGTGTACGTCGCGGTCCAGGCGTGCGTCGGACGGCCGACGTTGTGCACGAGATCCGCGACCACCAGCGTTTGCGACGGCCGGTAGAACAGCGCCGTCTCCTGCAACCGGAACCCGTCGATGTGCTGCTCGTCGATCAGGCCGGCAAAATCGGGCTCGGGCGCGGCATCGCCGTGAATTCGGTCGACGCGGAGATCGGGCCGCTTCTTGGGCAGCCCCGGAGGCGCGTGCACGCGCGCCTCGGGAAACGCGGCCGTCCAATCGCCCAGCCAGAGGTGGTGGAACAGATCGGGCGCGTAGAGGTGCGCGACGCGACCGAGCGCCTCGACGGCGGCGCGGCGGTCAGGCGTCAGCGCCCCCGGCGAGTAGACCAGCACGTTTCCCGCGGAGAGGCGCAAGACCACCGTCGTCGTCGTCAGGCGCAGACCGAGAAACCTGACGGGCGTCCGCCACAGCCACACGCCGCCCGCAAAGGCAGCCAGCGGTTCCGTCTGCGGCGTCGCGTTCATGAGTCGCGCGTTACTTCTTGGAGCGCGGCTTCTTCGCCGGCGCCTTCTTCGACGTCTTCTTGGCCGCCGGCTTGGCTTTCACTTTCGCGGCGGCCGGCTTTCGCGCCGCGGCCTTGCCCTTGGACGGCAGCGACGCCGTGTACGCCAGCGCCTTGCGCAGCCAGCCGCGCAGCTCCGCCGGCTCCTCGATGATCGATTCGGGCAGGAACACGGTGTCGCGCATCACCCGCCCATTGCCCATCGGATCGAACATCGACGTACCGTCGATCGCGAGCGCGGCGCGCTGATCGTCGCCCGACACCTTCACGATCGCGCCGCGGCCGAACAACCCCGCGAACATCTGCCCGTTCACCTTCGCCGCCACGCCGCCGAACATGTTCACCGTCGAAACGCGCGGATCCTGCGGCAGGCACGAATGAAACAGCGGATGGTTCTCCTTCGGAATCTTCACCCACGCCATGGCGCGGACTATCCCATGAACGTCGCGTCGGGGTGGTGATACCGTAGATCGGTGATGTCCCCCCGCGCGCGCATCGTTTTGGCCTGCGGGCTCACAGTCGTCGCCGCCGCGTGCAGCGGCGGATCGCACGGTCAGGCGGGAACCGGCGGCGCGGCGGGCGCGGGCGGCGGCGCCGCGGGCGGTAGCACCGCCGGCGTCGTACACGCCGTAGTCGGGCGCTCGGTTGATCGTTAGTTGATTTTGCCGACGCCGGCCATCGCGGGGACGATCGTCTTCACGTCGTTCGTCGTGGTGGTGAGCGCGCTCGTGTACGAGTAGGGAATGTCGGCGGTGCAGTTGGCGGGATAGGCGCGCGACGTGCGGCTGACCTCGACGTTGTCGATGCGCTCGGTGCTGCCCGGCGCATCGGACGGCGTGTAGATCGAGTAGTGCAGCGCCTCGTAGTAGTTCTTCTCGATGCGCACGCAGGTGCCGGCTCGGATCTCCGACGCGTCCTGCGCGCCCACGATGTAGTTGTTGAAGAAGTGGCCGACGGCGCCGCGGTACATCGGGATCCGCAGCAGCACCTTGTTGTAGTAGTTGTGGTGGAACGTGATCTTGCGGTCGGTGAAGAGGTCCGTGTCGGACGCGCCGACCAGGCCGCCCTTGTGGTGGTGGTGCAAGTAGTTCCACGAGATCGTGATGAAGCCGGTCTGTCCCTTGATGTCGATCAGACCGTCGTAGAGATCGTGGTTCGTCTGCACCGCCGGATCCTCGTTGTAGAGCTCGCAGTGATCGATCCAGATGTTCTTGCTGGTTCCCTGAATCGAGATCGCGTCGCCGCCGTTCACCAGGATCGCCGGCACGCCCTCATCGTCGGACGACGTGTAGACACCGGGCGTGTCCACGCGCGTGGTCACGCCCGTCATCGTGAGGCGCAGGTTCTGGATGATGATGTTGTTGGCGCTGGAGATGTTCAGGCCCACGCCGTTGAGGAGCGCCGTGCTGCCGATGCCGATGATCGACTTGTTCGATTTGACGTTGACCTGGCCGCCGTTGGCGCCGTTCCCGATCGTGCCCTGCACGCGAATGATGTAGGCCGTGCCACTCTCGGCGTAGGATTTGAGATCGGCGTACGTCGTCACGGTCACGACCTGCGCGCCCTTTCCGCCGGTCGTCCCACCGTTCAACGTCGCGAACCCGATCGGCTGTCCCGTATCGGGCGCGCCGCCCGTGCCGCCGGTGCCCGTAGCGCCGCCCGTCCCCGCGGTCGAACCGCCCCGACCGCCTGCGCCCGTCGCCCCGCCGGTTCCCGCCGCGCCGGCCGCGCCGGTGGTCCCGCCGCGGCCCGCGGCGCCGGTCGTTCCCGCGACGCCCGTCGTGCCGGCGGAGCCCGTCGTCCCGCCACGCCCCGCAGCGCCCGTTGTTCCGCCCGCGCCTGAAGTCCCCGCAGCGCCCGTGGTCCCGCCACGACCGGCCGCGCCTGTCGTTCCCGCCGCGCCCGTCGTGCCTGCGGCGCCGGTCGTTCCGGCCGCGCCCGTCGTCCCGGCAACGCCGGTCGTCGAGCCGGCCGCGCCTGTCGCCCCGGCGGAACCCGTCGTGCCCGCGACGCCGGTTGTTCCGGCGGCGCCCGTCGTGCCCGCTGCGCCCGTCGCCCCCGCCGCGCCGGTGGCTCCGCCGGTGCCGCTGCCGGGATCGCCTCCGCTCTCGCCGCACGCGGACATGAGAAGGACGACAGCGAGAACAACCGGCACGGACCGTGCGCGCTTCATGGGCATGGATGCTCCGACGCGAGGGAAGTGATCACTAATGTAGGAATGTGGGGAATGTGGGTAGTGGGTTGATCGCCACCGGCATTTTGGCTCGCCGCGCCGGCTCAGGCGCGACTTCGTCCTGACGCGGCCGTCCTTCCTGTACGATGACGCCGCTTCGACTGCGCCCAGGCGCGCGGAAGCGCAACCACTGATGAGGTAAACAGAAAATGCATCGACCCGGCTCGCACGAATCGATTTTTGGACTCGCTGGACTGGCGCTCGCGGCCCTCAGCGGCTGCGCGGCGCTGATGCCGGGCGGGGCGCATCGCAGTGAGCAGTTCGCGGCCGGCAACGCGCCCGAACCGACCATCTCCACCACCGTGCTGTCCTGCGTGGCCAAGTCGCTCCCGTTTGGATCGGGCGACGCGTACACGGCCCAGTTCAACGCGCTCGCGCGCGCCGCGATGCCGGCGCCGCCGGTTCCGCTGTCGCCGTCGGCGACCAGCGTCCTCTGCAACACGGTCGCCGCGTCCGGCGCCTTCCACGCTTACCGAGAGACGACACCGCCCGCGTCGGCGGTGGCGATCATCCGCGAGCTCGCGCAAGCGACCGGCGCGAAGTCGATCGCGGTGCCCGCCATGCGGCTGTACGCGCGCTGCGAGCAGGACCAGAAGACGGTTCACGACTCGGCTGGCCGGGTGATCGCGACCGTCGACGAGGGCACGCAGACGTGCCGGATGGATCGGTTCAAGGACGTCGGCCTGTTCCTCTTCGCCGCCGACGGGACGATCCTTTACCGGTCGACGAAGCAGGTCGGGAACACGTCGAACACGGATCCCGAGCCGGACATGAACACGGTGCTCGCCGGCATCCCGGCGACGTTCTCCGCGGCCGCCGGCGGCGGCGCCGTTGCCACCGAGCCCGCGAGCCCGACGATGGCCGCACCAGCGGGCGCAACGCGAGCCGCGTACACACCACCCGCTCCGGCGGGCGTCGGCCCGACGGACCCGAAGGTCGACGAGGCGATCGGCGAGGTCAACCCGAAGGCGCCCGCCGACTGCAAGAAGTACGTGAAGACGGTGTGTCGCGCCACGAGCATCCCCGACAACGCCCGCCTGCAGATGTGCGCGGCCTACGTCGGCACGGTCAACAACCTGGTGACCCAGCAGGGCGCGAAGTCCGGCGAGACCTGCAAGTCGATGATGCCGTCCGCGCCGCGGTAATCGCGGGACCGGATCGTCAGTCGACTTGAACGCGTGCCGGCGCGCGTCCCAGAGCTCATTCATCCAGCCGAGCTTGGTTTCCTGCGCGAACAGGTCCTGCGCGACGAGCTCGCCGTCGCGGGCGTCGCGGGCCGGGCCGGCGCGACCACGACGCCCGCCGCGAGGCACAGCAGCGCGCACGCCCGCGAAGTCACCCGCACGGCGTCATTATCGCGAACAACGGCCGACTTTTCCGATTTCCTGCGCGATAGTCGTATCGTTCTCGGGCGGCGGCATGAAGAAAAAGATCAAGCTGGCGAACAGAGCCAACGAATGGTCGCTGGTGCTCGAACAGCCGTTCGTCCAGGACATCGTCGACCGCCTCGCCACCAAGCGGTCCTGGGAAATCGAGGATCGCGTCGAGGCCGACGAAGCGGGCTGGAGCGCGATCGCGCGTGAGGGCGATACGCTCTACATCCTGTCGCTCACGGTGCCCGGGAAAATGGCCGATTCTCAGCCTCCGCCCGTCATCGAATGGACGCTGGAAGCGGACGTCGACCGCCACGAAAAGCAATACGCCAAGCGGACCGCGCTGGCTGTGATCATGTTTGGGATGGGCGCGCTGTTCGCGTGGCTCGGGTTTCGGCTGGGGGTGCCTTTCGCGTTGCTTCCCATCCTGGGCGCGCTGGGAATCTTTCCGATCGGGTTGTTCCTCGCCGTCTGGCTATCGCACGTGCTGACGAAACGCCGCAAACCCGAACCAATCGCCGGCCGCGCCGAGTTCCTGAAAGAGGTCGCAGCCGCCCTCGCGCAGTTGCCGACCGCGCCCTGAAACGGCGGCCGACGATCCAGGGCGCCTGACTCAGTGACGGTGCTTGTGCGCCGCGTGCCGCTTCGAGGCGGTTCGCGCCTGCTTCACGTTGACGTTGTGCTTGCCGCGATCCGTGGGCTGGTCTGCCATCTCGCCCGGTGACGGCGATTCGTCGTCGCCCATCGGCGGCGCAGACGCCGGCGCGACGGCAGCGGCGGCGCCCG